>JBBQVT010000033.1:0-32561 GCA_038211245.1 Desulfobulbales bacterium
GAGACCTGGTCGCCAAGCATGAAGGATCTAGCGGCAAAAGGGGTGAAAATAATCGCTCCGCCGATGTGGATGCTGCTGACTGTTGACGATAACGGCAAAATCATCCCCTCCGCTTACGCGAAAGAGGCCAAAGCCGCAGGCCTTGATATCATTACCTGGACCCTTGAACGTTCGGGACTGCTCACCGACGGCGGCGGCTGGTATTATCAGTCCATTGCCAAAGTGACTCATAACCCGGGAGATATGCTTGAGGTCCTGCATATCCTCGCGAAAGATGTGGGGATTCGCGGCATTTTCTCCGACTGGCCGGCTACCGTCACCTACTATGCCAACTGCAAAGGGCTGAAGTAGACCGGCTCGAGCTCATCGATGGGGAGAATCGAGCAGCCTCCCCAATCGGTGGGCTTTAGCAGCTGAGCTGCAATGCGGAGTTGGGGCCCCACTATGATTGCAGCAGCAAGATACAATTTCTCAGGAAGGATTTCCTGCAGCATCGCGATCCGCGAATACCTCTCCAGCTGCAAACACACCATTCAATGCTGCAGGAAAACCTGCATATACAGCCATCTGCATCATAACTTCAATAACCTCTTTACGGGTACAACCGACATTTAAAGCCCCGTGAATGTGCACCTGCAATTGTGGTTTGGCATTGCCGAGTGCCGCCAGCGCCGCGATCGTGGCAATTTCCCGCGATTTTAAATCCAGACCGGGGCGACAGTAGATATCGCCAAAAGCAAATTCAATAATATATTTCCCCAGATCCGGGGCAATATTTTGCAAGCTTGCAAGAACCCGTTCGCCCACTTCACCGTCTATCTCTTTGAGTTTGTTCCAGCCATCCTGATATCGTTGCTTTTGTTCCATCGTTTTCTACTTCTTAAAATTGTCATCGTAGTATTTGCACTTCCCTGTTCTCTATAATTACGTCAGTCGTATACGGTTGTCCAATATATTAAAAATGATATATTACGACGAAAATCCCATCACCAACTGGCCATGAGAGATGAAGTTGCCATTCGGGAACTCTCAGCTTCTGTTAAATAAAATAAGATAAAGGGTGTTTTCTGCATGGCTCCCTAAATGAGGAGATTGGTGATGCCGATGAACAGCCGCCACACTCTACCTTCTCGATACAATAAGCAATCACCTTCTTGTGTATGTCTCGCTTGATGGAGTAAAGTGGTTTAACGGGCTGTCTTGTAAGGGTTTCGTCCCGGTATTTGTGACGTTGGTCTGGAATACGGCGGAAGGGGAATGGTTCCAGAAGTGTGCGTTGAAGAACAGTATTAAAAAATCATGATCGAGTTAAGTGATATCTGTCGGACCTTTGCCGTTGGCGGGCAAGAGGTCCGGGCCATGGACCATGTGTCTTTGACCATAGGGGCGGGCGAGTATCTGTCGATTATGGGGCCGTCAGGGTCGGGGAAGTCAACGCTGCTCAATATCATCGGCCTCCTCGATACTCCGAACAGCGGCACCTATATGCTCGACGGTCGGGATGTCACCAGTCTTGGGGATGAACAGCTGGCGGCAACGCGCAGTCGGAAAATCGGCTTTATCTTCCAGTTTTTCCATCTCATCCCGAGGCTCACCGCCACGCAAAACATTGAACTGCCTCTCATGTTGGCCGGGGTTCCGGCGCGGCAGCGGCGCGAGCGCAGTGCGGCCCTCATCGACAGCTTTGGTCTCGGCAGCCGACACAATCATCGGCCGGAAGAACTGTCCGGCGGCCAGCGCCAGCGGGTGGCGATTGCCAGGGCGGTAATCAACCAACCGGCGGTGCTGCTGGCCGATGAGCCGACCGGCAATCTCGACCGTAGTTCCGGGGCGGAGATCATCGAGTTGCTCGAAGAATTGAATCGGGGCGGTCAAACCCTGGTGATCGTCACCCACGATCCGGAGATCGGCGAACGGGCCAGGCGCCGGGTGCGGGTGGTGGACGGGCGACTTGCCGCCGACAGCGGTGGCTGACCATGCGCCCCGTTGACACCATTCGCTATGGTCTCACCAGCCTCGGCAGCAACCGGGTGCGTACCGCTCTGATGCTCTTGGCAATGAGCATCGGCGTTGCGGCGGTGGTGCTGCTCACCGGTATCGGTAACGGCGCGCGGCTGTATATTGTCGATAAGTTTGCAGCCTTGGGCACGAATTTGGTCATTGTTATCCCCGGTCGCTCGGAAACCGCCAATAATACCCCGGCCACCCTGGTTGGCGAGACGCCGCGCGACCTGACCCTGGAAGACGCCGCAGCGGTCATGCGCAGCGAGCTGGTGCATCGTGTCGCTCCCTTGAATATCGGCGAACTCAATGCGCTACGCCAGGGACGGGAACGGCAGGTGCCGGTGCTCGGTACCACTGCAGCCTTTCTCGATATCCATCACTTGAACATCGCCCGGGGCGCCTCCCTTCCCGAGGAGGATTGGGACATAGCCAGACCGGTCTGCGTTCTCGGTTCGAAGGTTTACCAGGAATTGTTCGGGCGGGAGGCGGCGCTGGGCGAACTTATTCGCCTGGGCGGCTATCGCTGCCGAGTAGTGGGTATTCTCGCTTCGGAAGGGCGGTCGCTGGGGTTCGACACCCAGGAACTGGTGATCGTGCCGGTGGCCTTTGCCCAGATGCTCTTCAATACCAGCGGCCTGTTCCGCATCCTCGTCGAGGGTAAGGATCTGCAGTCCCTCGCCCGCCTGAAAAAGCATATCGTCGGGACCATCGCCAAGCGCCACTACGGCGAGGAGGATGTGACGATCATCACCCAGGATTCGATTCTGACCACCTTTGACAAGATTCTCAAGTCGCTGACCCTGACCGTTGCCGGGATCGCCGCCATCAGCCTGGTGGTAGCCGGGATCCTCATCATGAATGTCATGCTCATGTCGGTTGCCCAGCGTACCGCCGAGATCGGTCTGTGCAAGGCCCTGGGCGGCACCCGCAGGCAGATCATGGCGATGCTGGTGTGCGAGGCCCTCCTGCTGTCGACCATCGGCGGGATTTGCGGGCTGCTCATCGGCTATGCCGGGGCATGGGGTATTGCCCAGGTGTATCCGGAACTTACCACTGCGCCGCCGCTTTGGGCGGTGGTGGCCGCGATGGCGACCGCCCTTGGCACCGGCCTGATCTTTTCCCTCCTGCCCGCCGGCAGAGCGGCACGGCTCGACCCGATTCGCGCCCTGGCCGGACGCTAGAGGAGGGGGCATGCGAACAAGCGATCAACTGCATTTTATCACCACCTCCATCCGCGCCAAACCCTTGCAATCCTTTCTCACCGGCCTGGGTATTGCCGTCGGTATTGCCGCGGTAATCCTTCTCACCTCCATGGGTGAAGGCTTGCAGCGCTTTGTGGTGGCCGAGTTCACCCAATTCGGGGCTAATTTGATCGCGATTAATCCCGGCAAGGTCACCACCATGGGTACGCCGCTCGGCATTCTCGGATCCGAACGGTTGTTGACTCTTGAGGATACCGAGGCCCTACGCCGCCTGCCCCAGGCCGAGGCGGTTGTGCCGATGGTGCAGGGGAATGTTGAAGTGCGTGCCGAGGGTCGAACGAGAAGGATTACCCTCTATGGTGTTGGTGCCGAGATGGATCGGGCCTTTCGCATGCAGGTGGGCAGCGGCCGCTTTCTGCCGCCCGATGACCCACGCCTGGCCCGGCCCTTTGTGGTCCTTGGCGACAAGGTTGCCCGCGAGCTTTTCCCTGGGCAGAATCCGCTCGGCAGGCGGATCCAGATCGGCAACCAGCCGGGGCGGGTGCTCGGGGTCATGGAACATAAGGGCCAGATTCTCGGATTTGATATGGATGATACCGTGTATATCCCGGCGGTCAGGGCCCTTGATCTTTTCGACCGGGAGGGGTTGATGGAGATCGATGTTCTGTACTGCGACGGCTACCAGGCCGAAGAAGTGGTTGCCGCCATTCGGCGGATTCTTGTCAATCGCCACGGCCAGGAAGATTTCACTATCACCACCCAGCAGCAGATGCTCGATGTCCTCGGCTCGGTGCTGTCCATGCTGACCGTGGCCGTCGGCGCCCTGGGCGGGATCTCCCTGCTAGTCGGCAGTGTCGGTATCTTTACCATCATGACCATCGCCGTTCGCGAGCGCACCGCCGAGATTGGTCTGCTCCGCGCCGTCGGCGCCTCGCGTCGGCAGATTCTCGTGCTTTTTCTCCTGGAAGGCACTCTTCTCGCCGGGCTCGGCGGTGCTGCCGGTCTGGCAGCGGGCTTTTGCTGTGCCTCGCTGATCCACGCCCTGGTGCCGCTCCTGCCGGTGCATACCCCGTGGAGTTTCGTTTTTTTTGCTGAATGCCTGTCGATGATTATTGGTATTGTCGCCGGAATTATCCCCGCTCGCCAGGCGGCGCGGCTTGATCCGGTTGAGGCGCTGCGATCGGAGTAGGGGTGATTCCTTGATGCAACAGTGATCATAAGCAAAAGGCTCAAAATGAGGATGTTGCATAACTCAGAAGAGAGTCTTTTGCTGCCCGCTGCAGGGTTGTTTCGGCTAATTGTGCGCAATGGAGATGGGTTTCCGGCAGCTGACCGATCTGTTCCATGATCGTCATCATATTGATCTTTTGAATCTCGCTGATCTGTCTATTGCGGGCCAGCATGGCCGCAGCCTCGACGCACATTTTGCTTACTGAACAGCCATTGGTCCAGGCGGAACTGTTGCACACTCTGCCATCCTTGAATTGCAGGGAAATTTCCATGGTATCACCGCAGTTCCCGGTGACTCTGGCATGGCCATCCGGATTGTCGAGTGGCTTATTGGCCAGATAATGAAAGCCAAACCAGCAAAGGGCGAGAAGTAAAAGAACTACAAAGGCAAAAAGAATATTGATGATTTGCATAGATAGAAGATCACTGAAAAAACCAGGCCTCCGCCAAAGAACCTTCATGGATGGTAGTGCAGCCCTCAGGTATCTCAATGAGGGCGTTGGCTGTCGCCATAGATTCAAGTCTTTTCATGTTGCTGAGAGGAACAGCGTAAAGAGAACCATTGGCATATTTCACTTTGCCATACACCAGCTGGGTCCAGTCTATCTGCCCGGTAAGGTCTTCGGTGACAAAGACGTGTCTTTTTGGCGGCAGGCAATTTATAAAACCCATAAGTCGACGAACTCCGGACATGGCGAGGAGGAACAGGGCCACATGGTTAGATGGTGGGCCGCCCGGCAGGTTAAACACCAGCGTTTTGCCGACCCGTCCCATACAGGCACCTTTCCCCGGTCCTATTCGAACACGATGGAAAATTTTCTCCATACCTACCTGTTCCATCGCCCGAAGAGTGAGGTCTTTATCCCCATCAAGCACCCCACCACAGGTTATCAATACGTCAACCTGCTTGATAATGCGTCGAAAATGATCCTGCAGGTTATGGAGGTTGTCGCGTAGAAGTACAGTCGATGCGGGTATCCCCAAATTCTGCAGTTCAGCTGTTGCTATCACCATATTGCTGGCTGCGACCTTCCCCTCGGTAAGAGGATCACCGGGCCAAACAAGTTCGCTACCGGTTGCGGCAACGGCAACCCTGGGCAACGGATAACAGGTGACTTCCTTCAATCCGGCTGCTGCCAGCAAGCCAAGATGAGCCGGGCCAAGCAAAACTCCTTTGGTCAAAATTCTTTGGTCCTGGGCTATATCACTTCCTTTAAAGAGAATATTCAATCCGGGTCTGGAGTCGGCACTGATTGTCACCAATCCACCGGCAACCTGCGCAAATTCCGAGGCCAGGACCGATGAGGAATCAACAGTCGGACAGTTATGTGCCGCATAGACATCGGTAGCGCAAATCAAACCAAGAGCTTTTTGCAGAGGAACGTCAACCGGCTGAAGCGACTCGAGCCCGCTGATGTATGCATGGGCCTCGGTTAAAGAGATCATTTTCGCAGGCCCTTATTGAGTTGCTGCACATGCTTCAAGGTAAAGGTGTTTATCGGCAGTTTCTATCCACAACGAAAAACCATGCTCGGCTACCAGCCCTGTGCCGGCGTGATTATCCACCAGAATCGTAATCCTTGTTGTATCAACTTTCATCTTGTTTTTCGCGGCGCATAAACTTGGCATCGGCCCGGGCCATGACCTCGCCTTTAAGAGTAATTTCCGCCGTTATACTCCCGCCGGCCAAGACCTTGAGCCGTTTCTTCGTTAACCTCGTCCTGCCAGCCATTGCGGGTGTTTTCCAACCGGTCGAATCGAGTGCTGTAAGGCTTGATGTCGAGAAGTGGCGTGCCATCCAGGATGTCCACCCTGTCGAGCAGGAGCACATTGCCTTCGCGGCCGATGAGTTCAACGATACTGAGGCCGATGCCGTTGGGGCGGCAAGGAGCCCGGGTAGAGAAGACACCCCTGGCAATATCCTGAAGAAACGGCTTGACAATCAGCTGCACCGCTCCGGCCTGATTGAAATGGAAGATCAGATAGATATGTGAAAATCCTTGCAGGTCGGACAAGCCTTCAGCGAACTCCGGAAATATCTCTGCCCGCCCTTTACAGCCTTTGGCATAAATAGGCTGGATAGGAGTCTGTCGCGCCTCCACATGTTCGCTGCGAATCACCCCGATGGGATTGAAAATAATGCCTTTTCTTTGCATTGTCCTTTTCCTTTGCTCACTTTTTGCGCGGATACGGCCACGCCATGATACCACCCTCCATGACGGAGACATTGGTGTAGCCGTACGCCCGGAGGATGGTTTCCGCCTCATAACCACGGAGGGATATCTTGCAGAAGCAGATAATCTCAGAGGTTTTCTCTACTGGAAGTTCGGCCAGGCGTGCGCGCAGGGCGCCAAGGGGAATGAGGTGCTCGCCGATACCGAGATGCATCTCCGCGTATTCGCCCGGACTTCGACCATCGAGGAAGTAGGGTTGCTCGCCGCGCTGGATTTTCTCCCACACCGCTGTGGCTGAGATTCCGGTGAATCGGCCCTTGAGTTTGTTTTGCATGATATGGGCCGAGGCAATGAAGTGGTCGATGGCCAGGGAAAAGGGTGGGGCATAAGGGAGATCGGCATTAACCAGGTCTTCCACGGTTAACTTGCCGAGGATGGCCATGGCGGCGGTGGCAAGCTGTTTGCTGACATCGCCCGGTCCGACGCACTGATAGCCGAGGATGCGCTGGTCCTGGGTGCTGACCAATATCCGTGACACCAGGAGCTTCGCGTCCATAAATCCTGGCTTATCGGGGCCGGCATTGACGATCGTTTTGTAGTCGGTCAGCCCCATCCGTTCGGCGGCTTTGGTGGAAAGGCCGGTGGAGCCGGCGGAAAAATCAAAGATCTTGCAGATACCGGTATGAAAAGTGCCGGGAAAGGTGACGTTGTTACCGCAGGCGGCGTTTTCCCCAGCGACGCGGCCTTCGAGGTTGGCAAGATCGCCCATCGGCGCAAAGACCGGCTCTCCGCTGATCCGGCTGGGGATTTCCACACAGTCGCCGGCCGCATAGATATCCGGATCGGAGGTCTGCATGTATTGGTTGACGGTAATCCCACCGAATTTGCCGACCTTAAGCCCGGCGGCTTTGGCGAGATCACTGTTGGGGCGCACACCGATCGCCATGACGGCAAGTTCGCAGTCGATAACCGTGCCATCGGCGAGTCCAACACCGATAAGTTTGCCGTTCTTGCCGAGAAACTCTTTGACGCCCTTGGAGGATAAGACCTGGACCCCTTTGCTGCGCATATGGTTTTCAACCAATTTGGCTAAGTCCCAGTCGAGGAAGGTCAACACCTGGTCGAGCGCCTCAACCACCGTGACCTTGACGCCTGAGAGTCGCAGCGCTTCACAGGTTTCGACCCCGATCAGGCCACCACCTACGACCACCGCCTGTTTGATTTTTTTCTCGTCGCATATCCGCCGCAGGTAATCGGTGTCGACCATGGTCAGAAGGGTGGTAATGCCGTCAAGGTCGATGCCCGGGATGGGCGGCATGTTGGCTTTCGCTCCGGTGCTGATGATGAGTTTGTCGTACTGAAGGATCTGTTTGCTGCCGGTTTTGAGATTGCCGTAAACCACCTGCTTGTCCTTGCGATCAATTGCCGTCACCTCGGTTTCCACCAGGGCTTTGATGGCCTTGGCCTTGTCGAAGAAGACCGGGTCGCGGGTTACACCGGTTGGCGTGCAGAGTAAGAGGTTGCGGTCGTTAAACACCCCACCGACATAATAGGGATAACCGCATGAAGCCATGGAAAGATCTGGTGCTTTCTGGATAAGGGTAATCTCGGCGAATTCATCAAGGCGTCTGGCTTTGGCGGCGGCTTTGGCACCTGCGGCCGAGCCGCCGATGACAACTATCTTTTTTGCTTTCACGATCTATCTCCGAATAGTTATTCTTGTTTAACCTGTTTGACCAGATAGGCGTTGACAGCTTCTTGCATGGTTTTCACTGCTAGAAAGGCACAATGCGCTTCTTCCTTTGGAAAGATGCCGATTGCTTTTAATACGTCTTCTCCTGTCAAATCAAAGAGCTCCTCGGGATTTTTACCAATTGCAAGCTCGGCAGCAAAAGAGCCGCATAACCTGCTGGAAAAACAACCATCGGTAAAAGCAGAAGCCTTGTTAACCCGATTATCGTCAAAGCAAAGAAAGATTTCCATGGTGTCGCCGCATTTTCCGGTAATCTTTCCGTGTGCGTCAGCATCGTTCAGTTTCCCGTTGAATTGCGGATTGCGCCAGCGATCAAGCCCTTTCTCACCATAGATTTCTTTGGTGTCAAGAGAGATCTTTTCCTGAATATCGTCTATTAGAGCATCATATTGTTCGTCAGTCATTGTTTTTCCTAAATTGCAAAAGACCTTTTTCAACCAGAACAAACCTCCATGAAGAGTCAAAAAAAAGACAGGCCACCTGGGCGGCCTGTCTTCCCGGGAAGCATTCCGGCTGTCGGCAAGTATGGCAGGATTACCAGTGCGCCTCTTTATTAGCGCCAGCGGCATAGATTACCTTGCCTTCCTTAATGGTTTTGATTGCATCCCGGACCTTACCGGTGATATCGTCAACCACTTTAATACCGGCGGCCTCCAAGGTGGCAAAGGCCTTGGGACCACAATAGCCGGTCATCAGTACTTCGGCGCCCTTGTCGCTGACCATGGTGGCGGCTTGAATGCCGGCGCCTTTAAAGGCATTGGCATTTGCGCTGTTATCCACCACTTCAAAGGTAAGGGTGTCAGTATCGACAATGAGAATATATGGCGCCCGGCCAAAGCGCGGGTCGATTTCACTGTCGAGCAATGTTCCTTTTGCTGTTACTGCGACTTTCATTTTTTCTCCTTTGTCTTCGCGATCAGTGGCCGCCACCACCGCAGACCTGGTTGTCGGTAATTCTCTGCAGATTGCCGGCAACGAAATCCTCAACCACCGGTCGGATGTCCATCCGTTCGCCATCATGGTACACCTCGATGCCAACCTGCTTGAATCCCATGAGGGGCCGCATGCCGATGCCGCCGACCACCAGGGCATTGACCCCGGCCTCAGCCAGCAGATTAACCGGCACCATGCAACCGCCCTGCACATGTTCCTTATTGGCGAGAATGGTAATCTCTTTGATCTGTCCGTCCTCGACATCAAAACAGGTGAACACATCACAGTGACCGAAATGTCCTGCCCGTTTGCCGTCTAAACCGCCGTTACCCTCGGAAGGGATTGCTACTCGTACCATAGTCATATGCCTCTTTCTCCGTGATTATTGAATTGTTGATTTAAGATCCACGATACCGAGGGTATTCATGGAAGGTGAGTTGCTGATTTGCGTCCAGATGTCGCGGACCTGCTGCTGGGTTGCGGTCGGTTCGCCGTATTCGAACAGGGTTTTGCCTTCAACCATCGACCGGGTGAAGGCCGGGTCAAAGGAAACCCGGCCAAGAACCGCAACATTGCGCCGGATCGCCAGTTGTTCGATAGCCTGGGTCATCTCGACGTTGAGGTCAAATTTATTGACACAGACCATACCCGGAACCTTGAAATGGGCGGCAAGATCAACCACGCGCTCCATATCATGAATTCCCGAAACCGTGGGTTCGACGACGATCACCAAGGCAGTCGCCCCGCCGATGGAGGCAATGACCGGGCAGCCGATGCCCGGAGGACCGTCGGTGATGATCAGGTCGGCACCCCGTTTTTCGGCGAGTTGCCTGGCTTCCTTGCGAACCAGACTGACCAGTTTGCCGGAATTTTCTTCAGCAATACCCAGCCGGGCATGGACCATGGGGCCAAACCTGGTTTCCGAGATATACCACTCACCGCAGCGTTGCACCGGAAAATCAATGGCCGCAACCGGACAGAAATCGACACAGACACCACAACCTTCGCAGCGGATGGCATCAACTCGAAATTGTTCGCTGATGGCGCCGAAGCGGCAGAGATCGATGCAGGTACTGCAGCTAGTGCAGAGATCAAGATTAATATGAGCTTTGCAGCCACCCATGAAATCGGCACGCTGCCGCACGTCGGGCTGCATCAGCAGATGGAGATCGGCTGCATCAACATCCGCATCACACAACACACTGTTTTTCGCCAGGGCGGCGAAAGCTGCGGTCAGGCTGGTTTTTCCGGTGCCGCCCTTACCGCTGATAATCACTATTTCGCGCATGAAACCGCCTCGTCAGTATCGTGGATGATTGCTTCGATTTTGTCGAAGAGTTCCCTGAAGCGCTCGCGCCATTCGGGGAATTCCTCGACGATGTTCTTGCCCTGGGAGTAGGCCTCGGCAATGCGACGGTCAAAAGGAAGAGTCATCAACACCGGCAAATTTTCACTTATCGCATAATAAAACACCTTGCGGTCGCCGATATCCGCCCGGTTGACCACCAGACCGCAGGGGATACCGAGCAGTCGCACCGCCTCCACTGCCAGTTTCAGGTCGTGGAGGCCAAAAGGAGTCGGTTCGGTGACCATGAGGATAAAATCTGCGCCGTTCATGGCAGCTATCACCGGGCAGGAGGTGCCGGGCGGAGCATCGATGATGGTGATGCGTTGCGGGTCCGCCGCCGCCCGCACCCGCTTGATCAGTGGTGGCGACATGGCCTCGCCGACCCGTAGTCGGCCGTTGATGAAGCGGATATCATCCCTAGCGCCGAAGTTGAGAATCCCCAGTTCTCGGCCGGTCTCGGTGATCGCCCCTTCCGGACAGACTGCCATACAGCCACCGCAGCTGTGGCAGAGTTCCTGGAAAACGAGCACCTTTTTACCGACCACCGCCAAGGCGTTAAAGCGGCAGATGTCCGAGCATTTTCTGCAGAAAGTGCATTTTTGCAGATCGACCAGAGGGACCGGCACCTCGACCGGCTCGCTTCGTTCGATGACCGGTTTGAGGAAAAGATGAGCGTTGGGTTCTTCGACGTCGCAATCCAACAATTCCACCCCACTACCCAAAGCCAGTGCCATATTGACGGAGATGGTGGTTTTGCCGGTGCCGCCCTTGCCGCTGGCTACGCTGATGATCATGGCTTCGCCTCCTTTTGTGGTTGCTGTGCCACAGGTTGCAAGAGCACACCGATCTTTTCGAGGATGGCCAGCAGCGCCTCGCCGTCCTTTTCGCGTGGTTTTCTCGGCAGTTGCATCAGTACCCCCAGGCCTTCGGTGGCTTCGTGAAAGTCCTCTGCCGAAAGGGTACTGACAATCGCCGTATTAATCAGCGGATTGATCTTTACGAGTTGTTTGACAAAGGCAATACCATCGATATCGCCAAGCTGTTCATCGACAATCACTAGGTCTATCTGCCTGCTCTTCAGCAACAAAAAACCATCGACCCCGGTTGCCGCCGACACCATTTCAACATCCCGGCGGTGTTGTAATCCAACCACGAGAGCAGAAAACCACCCCATATCTTTTGCTAATAATAAAACTATCAAGAATACCCTCTCAGTGAAAATCCGGCTGTCGTTGTTGCGACAGCCGGTTATTGTTGCACTATTGAGTTAACATCAGTCGGTGAACTAATTCCCAGTCAGCGGTTACCGCCTTGGCCTCTACCTTGACCTTTTCCGACACCTCGGCCCGCACCGCCCTGACATCGGCCTAAACCCCGACCTTGCCCGGGTACAACATCTACTGGGGCACCTTGCGGTTGATCAGTCTTGTCTTTTTCCGTCTGGTTGCAGACACCACGCTGTCCGCCGCTCAGCGGACCTTTTCCTTGTGGACCTTTTCCATTCATTCCAGGCATATGTATATCCTCCATTGGGTAAAATGATTTTTCGGCAGTGTTCAGGATTTTCCCGAAAATCGTGCCAACATTTCTGCCGAAGTTATACGGTCGTTGCGGTCATCACCTCTCTCGGTTGTTGCCGGTGGCGCCGGTCTTTGATGACCTCTTCCTCGACCGCCATTGTTGTTGAGAATTCCGATTTCCCGGCCATGACGGATCTTTCCCCGGCAACAGATATTCTTGCCACACCCGGGCATCTTAAAATTTTCATCGAGTGGCTCACCCTTGACCAGGGCCTCCAAAACTTGATCGACATCGCCGGCGATAAAAGAAATCAGTTCAAAACCTGCCGCCAGGAGCATGCCGGCCGGTCCCTCGGAAATCGCGCCGCAGATGATGATTCTGACTTTCTCGGCATGCAACATTCGCAGCAATTCTAGGGGCCGGTCAAAATCATAGGTCAAATATGAAGTACTCAGCAAAGTATTGTTTTTGATCTCACCTACAAGCAGGGTCCGTCCCGAGTCGAAGACCGGAGATATCCGATGTTCCCAGGCAGTTATTGCAATTTTTCCCTCTCTTTTTTTCTGTTTCATAACAATCATAAAGCAAATGTGGTGCCAAGATGATATTTATTATTGGAATGATCCGTATTGGCGGAATTGTTCATATATTTTTGCAATGTGCGCCTTGGAAGCATACCGCGCCTGGCGGCACAGTCGCACGAGTGCGATTGTGTGCTACTGTATACAGTCGCACTCGTGCGACTCATTTAAGCCGTTGTCCGGAAATAAATTGGTTAATGTGGTCGTGGAAACGGCATAAGGATCCGTAGTGAAATAATGAATATGAACATGTTATTTGGTGACGGCTCCTAAGAACTTCTTTTTCTCAAGCTTATCGATAATTATTTCTTGATCCTCTTCTTTTCTTGCCAAATCTGGGTGCACAGGGGCCGCCAGTTCGGGCCAGTGCTCTGCCATTCATCCTGCCTCAGACACGGTCGGAAGAAGACCTTTACTAAGTTTCTCTTAAATGATAGGTTAGTTAAAGTGGTACCTTAGGTTAATAAAAGGGCAAAGCTAGTAGTCATTCGATTCACCAAGTTATCATTCGCCTTCCCCTTATGCTCTGTTGGGCAAACTGGTCTAAAGACGCTACGACTGTTCTGTCGCCACATCCTTATGGTCACCAATCTATCGGATAAAATTTGCCGTGTAATCGTGGGAGTGCCGCGCTACCTTAAGGCAAACCGGAAGGAGTGTTAGATGAGAACAAAAAACGAAATGCCAAAGGACGGTATGCATAAAAGGTTTCCTATTAATATTGCCATGGTGGGCGGCGGCCGGGACTGCCGTTTTTTCCTCGACCTGATCCGTGATAATCCCTCTCCTATTTTTAACATCAAAATACTGGGGGTGTACGATAAAAATCCCGATGCAAAGGGGAGGCTGCTTGCCGAACAGATGGGGATATATACCACCGACAATCTCCACGATCTGCTGAATATCGACCAGCTTGATAGTGTTCTGGAACTGACCGGCAAGAAGCATGTGCTCCTTGAAATCCTCCGTTTAAGACCTAATTGCGTCGGTATCCTTGAGTTCAAAGACAAAAGGATAGTGCGCAGCTTCGTGATGATGATGAGCCAGTGGCTGCAATTAACCGAACAGAAGCTCAATGCCGAGAAGACGTTTTCCAACTTATTGATCCAGCAGAGCACGACGGCCATTGTCGTTATCAATACGGATTTCACCATTGTCTATGCCAATGACGCTTATCTCAAGACGGTGAAAATGGCAAAGAATATGGTCATCGGCGCCCATTGCTATGAAATTTCCCACGGGATAAACACCCCCTGTTCGAGTGCCTTTCCCGGAGTGAAGTGCCCCATGCTTGAAACCCTGAGGACCGGCAAGGATGTCCATGTCATCCATGACCATCCGAGACCGGATGGCCAACGGATGTACTGCGCCCTGACCACCTATCCGATCAAGAATGATGCCGGGGAGGTTACACAGGTGATCGAGTTCTGGCAGGATGTTACCGCTGATTTTTCGGACCGGTTGAACAAAAAGACCAAAGAGTTCGAATCCAATATCCAGAAGATGATCCAGGAAGACCGGATGATCTCCCTGGGCAAGCTGGCGGCAAGTGTCGCCCATGAAATCAACAACCCTATCCAGGGCCTTTTGACCTTCTGCGGGTATATGTTGGATGTGTTATCCGCCGGTCCCCCGGCAGAAGAGTCCCTGAAAGAATTCAAGCGCCACCTGCAGCTCATGTCCACGGAACTGGAGCGGTTGGGAAGTATCGTTTCCGGACTACTCTCCTTTGCCCGGGAATCGGGGGTGGAACATACCCATGTCGATGTAAACGAGGTACTGAATGCGGCGCTTTCCCTGACCCGCCACAAGATGAAACTCGCAGATATCAGACTGACGACGGAGCTCTATCCGACCCCGATCACGCTTGAAGGGGATGTCAACCAGCTGCAGCAATGCTTTTTGAACCTGATTTTCAACGCCATTGATTCAATGCCTGAAGGAGGGGAGCTGACGGTGACATCCCGAATGGATGGCACAGCGAAAAAGGCCTGGGTCAGAATTCGGGACACCGGGTACGGCATCCCGGAAGAGGTAAAGAATAACCTGTTCGATCCTTTTTTCACCACAAAAGACGTGGGCAAAGGCACGGGACTGGGACTGTCCATCGTCTACGGGGTGGTCAAAAATCACAGGGGGACGATAAAGGTCGACAGCCGGGAGGGGGAAGGCACCGCATTCACACTGACCTTTCCCGTAATTCCTTACGATGACCCAAATCCTTAAGGGGGAGAGCATGGAACCTAAATTGAGACTCATGATTGTGGACGACGAGCTGATTGTCCGGGAATCTCTTATGTACTGGTTTAGAAAATACGGTCATGAAATAGATACAGCAGCCTCCGGTTCCGAGGCGTTGGAAAAGCTAGAGCAAAAGCCTTGTCAACTCTTGTTTGTGGATATTAAAATGCCGGGGATGGACGGCCTTGAACTGCTTGAACGGGTAAAGAAAGAATACCCGGACACCCTGGTGGTCATTATTACCGCTCACGGTTCCATTGAGAGCGCGGCCAGAGCTATGCGTGCCGGTGCCAGCGACTACCTGCTGAAACCGTTTAAGCCGGACCAACTTTCCCTGGTGATGGAGAGAATATTAAGCCAGCAGAAAATCACCTCGGACTATCATTATGTCAAGGGATGCCTGGATCAGATCACCCGGTTTGACAATATCATCGGTCAGTCTCCCCCCATGGCAAAACTCTACGCCTTAATCCTGGAGGTGGCCCAGAGCGATGCCTCCGTAATGATCACCGGGGAAACCGGCACCGGTAAAGAACTGGTGGCAAAGGCCATCCATGCCAAAAGCCCCAGGGCGCAGCTCCCCTTTGTTGCCATCAACTGCGGTGCTCTGCCGGAGGCGCTCATGGAAAGTGAATTGTTCGGGCATAGAAAAGGGGCCTTCACCGGTGCAGAACATTCCAGAAAGGGCTTTCTCGAAGTGGTTTCCGGCGGCACCCTCTTTCTGGATGAAATCGGTGATATAAGTGCAAGAATGCAGGTGGACCTGCTTCGGGTCCTGGAGGATAAGACGATCTTCAGCGTCGGCAGCAAAACCCCTGTCGAGGTAGATTTCCGTCTGATTTCGGCTACTCGGAAAGACCTTGAGAAGTGCATTCAGGAAGGAGGATTCAGGGAAGACTTCTTTTATCGTATCAATGTAATCAGGGTTCACCTGCCTTCCCTGCGGGAACGAAAAGGTGATATTCCCCTTCTTGTCGATCATTTCATAGCAAAGTACAGCCATGAAACCACAAAGTATGTGGACAGGATAAAACCGGATGCCATTTCCCTGTTAACCTCCTATGATTGGCCAGGAAACGTCAGGGAACTGGGAAATGCCGTAGAACGGGCCGTTGTTCTGAGCAAATCCCGAACACTTGCCGCCCAGGATTTTTCATTTCTTAGACCGGCGCATGCAGCCCTATCCGCGCCCCGGACATTAAAAGCGGTACAGGAATCGCATATTCTCAAGGTACTTGATGCACAGGACTGGCAGATCACCCAGTCGGCAGAGATTCTTGGTATCAACCGCGTGACCCTGCATAAGATTATTAAACGGAGCAACTTGAAAAAACGGACATGAAAGAACAGATCGGAGTGGTTCCCTTGGGGGAAGTTCCGGCACTGGCCGTCGAGGTGATCGCGGCCAATATTACGGCGTATTACAAGTTGCCGGCGGATATCCTGCCCATGCTGCCTATCCCCGAGTCTGCCTTTGATGAGGCCCGGCTGAAGTATAATGCAGGCATCCTTATCAATGAACTTGATGCGTTGGATTTTGATGGGTATTCTAAAATTGTGGGTGTCATATCCCGGGATATGTTTGTTCCGATTTTCAACTATGTGTACGGCCAGGCAGTCCAGGGCGGCAGCCTGGCTTTGATATCACTCTTCAGGTTGAACAGGAACGCCGACGGATCAACACCACCGACGTTTCTGTTTTTCGAGAGGGCGGCAAAGATCGCGCTTCACGAACTTGGCCACCTGTTCAACCTGTTCCATTGCAACGAAACCAAATGTATCATGCACTTTTCAGGGGTCATTGAGGATCTGAACAAGATTCCCTTTTACCTGTGCCGGGACTGTGCAAGACGGATGCCGCGGTAAGATTGCCTTATTACTTTGATTCCTTTGGTACCTTTGGACTTCCTAGAAATGTTTTTGCAAGACGGTCCCATCCGATCTCGGGGAAGCTTGCATAGATATCATCCACTGGATCGCCTCCAGCGGCAGCCAGGTTCTGGTATTCAGGCCCGATCAGGCGCAGGAGTTTCTGGCTTTCTCTATCTGTCCATTCAAGGCTGTCTTTTCCGTAAAAAAGCCCCCTGAGGTTCAGTTTGGGCATTCTGGGCTCAACAATATAGAGCCAGCCCTCATTGTACGGATCATCATGAACGATTTCCGGATGCTCCTGGACTCTGTTGTTGATTGCCAGCACAGTCCCTGTAACCGGAGAGCATGCTGTGGCTTCATTATCTGAGCGGGAAAAGGTAACTCCGGCTTGGTCTTTTTTCAGCTTAGCGCCCAGGTGGGGCAGGGAAATATTTGATGGAGAGCCGAAGAGCTTGACCATGAAGTCGTCAAACCCAATCGTTACCCGACCGCCGTGTTCGAACCGGGCCCAAGTATGCCCCTTGTGATAGTAATACTCGTCGGCCAAAAGGTAGCCCGATGCTTTCATACAGGCCACTTTTTCGTCACGGAAATCCATGTCCTCATCATCGAGCATCTGGTCATAGGCGCAGTGATTACATTCATAATTATTGACACAGACCTTTGCTGCAGTAACCCGCCCGGTGAGCGCATGACGACAGGGAATGTTTGTCCATTTATAGATGTCTTTCGCATTCTTTGCCCAACCAGCGCTCTTTTTTTGGGGGTCAGCACTGAAGGTCTTCTGCATGGCCCTGTCAAACGGGCAGGTCCGGCAGTCATACACATTGTCGCACAGCCTGGTCTGAAACATTCCCGTCTTCGACCAGATGCATTCGTCTTCAATGACCTGGAACCCATTAATGATGTTTGTCTGTTTTTTAGCTTTGACGTTTTTTTCCTGTTCTTTCAATGGCATTTTGCCCTCCTTTGTAACTGATAAGTAGTTATGCGATTTTACCTTAGGAATGCAATCCTTGTTCGTCGGCCAAAAGGTAACCGGATGCTTTCATACAGGCCGCTTTTTCGTCCAGGAAAGCCATGTCCTCATCATCGATCATCTGGTCATAGGCGCAATGATTACATTCATAATTATTGACACAGACCTTTGCTGCAGTAACCCGCCCGGTGAGCGCATGACGACAGGGAATGTTTGTCCATTTATATATGTCTTCCACATTCTTTGCCCAACCGGCACTCTTTCTTTTGGGGTCTGCATTGAAGTTCTTCTGCATGGCCCTGCCAAACGGGCAGGTCCGGCAGTCGTACACATTATCGTCGCACAGACTGGACTGAAACATTCCCGTCTTCGACAAGATGCATTCGTCTTGAATGACCTGGAACCCATTGACGATGTTTTTCTGGTTGTTAGCTTTGACGTTTTTTTTCTGTTGTTTCGATAGCATTTTGTCCTCCTTTTTAACTGTTAAGAAGTTATGGGATGTTACCTTAGAGATAGCAATCCTAGTGCCATAGAAAAAATGATTCAAAAATAAAAGTATTATTCTTTTAAATCAAAATGTTATGCCGATATTGGGTAGAAAAGTGTAAAAAGGGCCATGCAAGACCACTGGGAAGGGCGTAGCTTTTTGCTACATTATGGAATCAGTCTTTTAAGGATAAAAGGGTAAAAGGGCGATGAACAGGCGGGTTTGACAAGTGTTGCCAAAAGCTACGTGCATGTAGTGTTTTTTTTACACGCTAATCGTTCAATCCGTTTCAACTGATATTTGCTATGAATTGCCACTAGTTTTGTAGACGCTTTTGAGTTGAGTACTTTTAAACTTCCCATTTTTACCGGTTTTACGATGGCTATCAAGCGGTAGAAAGTGAAAAATTCGCAAAAAAAAGCCTCCTGGTAACTAAGTTACCAGGAGGCTTTCCATCGTAAAAATTTGCTTGTTGGTTATTTCTTCTTGATCATGTTCATCCTCTTGCCGGCGGTTTGCATTGCCGGGGGGCCAAGCCATGTCCCTGCCAGCAGCAGGTTATAGTATGCCCATTTGAAGAGGAGTTTGGAGAGGTGGTTCATTTCCGTATCCTTCAAGAGACCCATGGGTCCAATGGAGGGGAACGGATACTCGCCGACTACCGGTTCGATGTCGTAGTTGAAGTCGATTACGTAGGCTTTCCCGAAGCCTGATTCGATGAATCAGAGTGCGTGCCCATCGGAGCGTGCGTGCTGGGCCTCCCCGTTGATGAAAGACATAATGTTTTCTTCCAGGATATCCGCCTGGAAGTGGGCCACCGCACCGGCTTTGGAGGTCGGGACGTTGGTGCCATCGCCGAGAACCCAGACATTGCTGCGATCTTTCGGTTGCAGGGTATGCTTGTCGACCGGGATATAGCCCATCGGATCGGAGATACCGGAGTCGATCATCACCTGAGAGCCGAAGTTCGGCGGGATGGAGACCAACATGTCGTAGTTGACCTCGGTGCCATCGTAGGAAGAGATAACCTTCCTTTCACCATCGACGCCGCCAAGGGCAAAATTCGGGGTGATCTTGATGTTCTTTTGCTCGCAGGCTGCGGCGAGAACGGCAGTGGCAACAGGCTTGGTGAACGCCCCAGTCAGAGGAGTGACAAATTCGATTTCTACCTTGTCACGGATACCGCGTTCTTGGAAGTGCCAGTCGGCCAGGAAGGCGAATTCCAGCGGCGCTACCGGACATTTGATCGGCATCTCGGCGATATTGACCACCAGTTTGCCGCCTTGGAACTGGGCCAGGGCCTTTTTCAGCTCGATACAATGATCGTAGCGATAATAGCCGTAGACATCTTTGCCCCAGGTTTCCGCAAGACCCTCCACCTCTTCCGGTCGCACATCGCAACCTGTTGACATGATGAGAATATCATACTGGAATTTACCCTTAGATTTGGTGGTAACTTCCTGTTTGTCCCAGTCTACATTGACCAATTCAGAGATGACAAAATCGATTCCCGGCTTAATGAATTCTCTTTTTGTTTTTCGGATTTCTTTTTCTGTGTTTATTCCGAAAGGTACAAAGAGATATCCAGGCTGATAATCATGGATATTGTCTTTATCGATGATCGTAATATTCCATTCATTACGATCAAGATGTTTTCTCATCTTATTGGCCATCATCGTGCCGCCGCATCCGGCACCGAGGATGACAAGCTTTTTCATAGCGTATTCTCCCTCCTGTCTAGTAGATTCTTACATCTTTGGTCTGAGAGATTATCTCTTAGATTGTGATAACCTTCTTAAATTACAATTACTTATTATCTCTATGGGCTTGCACTATGGAGCCCATTGCTTCCAACATCATGAATACAACACCCAAGGCGTCCTGGATCTTCGGATCGTAGAGTTTTTTCAGGGCTCCGACCGGGCCGATTCTGTTGGGCTTAGACAGATCAATGGAGCGAATGACATCGCTCACTGCCTCAGCCTGTTCCGGGGAGAACTTGCACCCTTTCAGGGATTCCAGGGCGGTGCCGGCAACCGTCAACATTCCGCCCATCTCGCCGATAAAGTCGATGATTTTCGGCAGGGTCAGCTTGGCGATGGGTTCAATCTCGTCTTTTAACTCCATGCCCGATTTGAGCAAGCTGATGGCGGTATTGAAGTGGTGCATGTTGCTCAGGGTATTACGGATGAGGGTGGCAAACTCTTCTACATCAACCTGACCGTCCATTTCCGAAAAGAGTTCGATGATCCTCGGCAGCAGAAGTTTGGCCATGGGTTCAATATCGTCTTTCAGCTCCATGCCGGCTTTGAGCATGGTCATGGCGGTATTCAGATGCTGAACGTTACTGAGGGTATTGCGCAGCAGGGCGGCAATCTCATCAAGATCATATTGGCCCTCCATGTCGGTGAAAAGTTCGGTGATCCTGGGGAGTACCTGTTTGGCGATGGGTTCCATCTCGTTTTTGAGCTCCATGGCACCCTTGACCGTGGAGAGGAGGGAATTCAAGGTTTCAACATTGAGTACCAGATTCCTCACGAAATGAACAAGGTCTTCTCTTCGGTGTTCTTGGTCAAGCTCGGAGAGACAGTCGGCAACCAGGGGGCCCGTTTGTTGGCTTATCGGCAGCATGTCTTTTCTCAACTCCGCCACCATACCGGTCTTCAGCGATTGAATCTCATTGGAAAGGGCATCCAGTTTTTGTAATATTAGGGCTTCATCCATTGCTATAGTTCTCTTTTTGATTAAATTGCCGTCACAATTTCATTTTCATGAAAAACAACTCTGCCATTATCGAAAAACTCTCAGCTGCTCCGCACAGGCCTGATACCCTGGTGCCGTAAACCACTTTTACGCGGCGTTAATCTCCAAAAGTACCTAGATTATGCTACCGTGTAGGAGAAAACATCGACAATTATATACTACCAAGTAATAGTAGTGTCCAGCTGAAAATATACAATGGGAGCTACAAAATTTTGCAAGTGATGGTTTTTTGGTAATACACTTAAAGTGCTGCACAATTAAAAGCATATTGCTACGGAGATCTTAATGGCAAACCAAGAACACTTGAAAATTCTCCGCAATGGCGGTGTTGATGCATGGAGGGAGTTCGTCCAGGGACAAAAATATATGTTTAGAGCGCAACTGGAAAGAGCAGATCTTTCGGCAATGGACCTGCAATGGGTCGACTTGAACGACGCAAATCTCCAAGGCGCCGACCTGCAGGGCGCTGATCTTGTGGGAGCTAACCTCGAAGGGGCAAATCTTAAGGTAGCCAACCTTGCCCGCGCTAATCTCTTTGCAGGATATTGCATGGATGCCGATTTTCAGGGAGCAAATCTTATGGCAGCGAATCTGCGTAGGGCCGATCTCCGCGAAGCAAACCTCCATGACGCAAACCTTTTTGAAGCCGATCTTCGAGGGGCAAACCTGTGGGGTGCCAACCTCCAAGGAGCGAATTTTCGGAGAGCAAACCTGCAGAGAACAAACCTGCAGAGGGCCAATCTTGTGAATGCCAATCTTTGGGATGCCAACTTGCAGCGAGCCCTTCTCCTTGGGACGATTTTCTCGGACACCTTTTTCAGAAATACTAATTTTGCGAGTGCCGGTCTTGGTGGGACAATTTTTTCCGACTGTGATCTCAGCCAAGCAATCGGTTTGTCGGAAGTTATCCACCACGGCCCATCGACGATGGGGGTTGACACCATCTTTCAGTCGCGTGGAAACATTCCGGACCATTTTCTCCGTCAAGCTGGTGTGCCCAATAATCTTATTGAAGCCATCCCGACCCTACGCGGCAATCCTTCGGAGTATTATTCATGCTTCATCTCCTATTCTGCAAAAAACCAAGATTTCGCCGACCGTCTCAAGAAGGATCTGCAGCACCAAGGCATTCGCTGCTGGCTCGCCAGTGAAAACATCAAAAGTGGCAGGAAAATCAGGCATGAAATTGATAAAACAGTAAAAATGCAGGATATGTTGCTTCTTATTCTGTCGGAGGCGGCCATCGATAGTTTCTGGGTGGAAAATGAAGTGGGGGCGGCATTCGAAAGAGAACGAGTGCGAAAAAGCTCCAGCAATGACACGCAGGTCTTATTTCCTGTTACCATAGATAATTGCATATTCACCAGCAAAAAAGCCTGGGCGGAAAGGATTCGTACCAGCCGAAATATCAATGATTTTCGTACTTGGCAAGAACCCGCTCTGTATAGAGTGGCTTTGGAGAGCTTGGTAGTAGATCTGCAAAACAGTATGCAACAGGATTTTGACTTGGGAGAGAAAAACAGCTCTTTGCAGATTGAGGATGAGGGACCAAAGAAGAAGGGCGGAGTGTGGGGGTCCGGTAATGTTCCGCCCTTGGCAAAGCAGGATTAATTGCCCCCACCGGCGAGGCTGTCATCGTACAACTTTTCAAAGGTGAGTTTATGTTTGGACTCTTCTTGGGTCAAAAGTTTGAAGAGTTTGATGGATTCGTCGTCGACTGCGCCCATGGCCAGCTGGGTATAGAGTTTGACGGCCATTTCTTCCCGTTTCATAGCAAGCACAAGAATATCCTGCATGACCATGTCCTCGGAATATTCCATTTCCACCAGGTAGTCGCTGATCTTCAAATCGGGCACTTTTTTCAGTTCATAGGACTTGATTACATTCTGATTTTTTGAAATATTGGTCAGCAACTTGACGTGTTTTGCTTCCTCCTGCGCCAATTCTCTAAAGGTCAGGGTCAAGGCGTCGGCCGTTTGTTTTTTGCTGAGTTCGGTATAAAAAGCAACCGCCTCTTTTTCTTTTTCTATTGCAAAACCGAGTATTTCATCGATTGATTGGAAATTCATGTTTTATGCCTCCGAAGGTGAGGGGTGGGATTGAAAGGGGTTGAGTAGGCCTGAGCTGCTCAAAGAATTAGTGCCTGGCGTCCGACTAGAGAGTCTTCGGACAACCAGGCCATCTTCTGAGGAAAACCCATTCGCCACTGATGCCGGATCGATCAGGCTATGCGACTGAGTACCGAGTCGCGCGAAACGTTGGTGATCGATGCCACCTGTTTCGCTTCAAAACCGAGACACAGTGCCAGCAACTGATTGTAGTCGAATACCGGTATCTTATAGCGTTCTTCGCCAACCCGTTTGTTCAAGGTATTCTGCACATTTTCCATATGCATCAGGCAAGTAATGCAGGACACGGCGATAAAGTCGGTCTTCGTTTCGGCAAGGATCGCATCGAATTTTGATTGGGCGAATTCGATGGCCTGTTCCGGAGTGCTCTTCATAAAGCCACCGGCGCCGCCGCAGCATTGCATCTCACGGCTGTAACCGTTGACATTGGCTCCCAGGGCCTCGACCAGCTGCCGCATGCCCTTCGGTTCCCTGGGGGAATCCTCAAAACCTACGACCTCGCTGGGATAGAGGGTATGGCAGGGATACTGCACCACGCCATTCAGCCCCTTGAGACTCTTCTTAATCTGCCCGGCAATGGTTTCCGGTCCGATCTCTTTAAAGAGAACTTCGGATACATGACGAACCTTTGAAGTGCCTTCGACCCGCCGGCCGGTGGGTTCGAGCAGCTCATTGACCCGGTCTTTTTGTTCCGGATGATGCATTATATGTTCGCGGCCCATGCGCAGAGAGCTGTAACAGGAACCGCACTGCACGACTATATCGCAGCCCTTCTGCTCGGCGATGGACAGATTCCAACCGCTCGTTGCTAGCCAGGAATCGGTGTCGGTAGAAGGAAAGGCACCGAATGCCGGACAACAGACATAGTTGTCGGCATCCACCAGATCGATTCCAAGAACAGGCATCGACGCCCGTATGGCTCGCTCTACATCCGGCCGGATGGCTGGGGTATTACAACCAAGAAAGAGACATAATTCCATTTCTTATTCCTCTTGAAGCTGGAAAGAATCGTGACCAGACGGGAACCGTCCGATTCTTTCCATTATTTGTGTATGGCCAGGACATAGACGGGGTCCATCTGTGACTGGTTAGCCATCCGTTTTGCATCACCCACCGAACATATAGTCGTTGGCGCTGACTACCGGTGTTTTCATGAGCATCTCGCGAAACATTTGGAGCTGCTCGGGGTTTTTGGTAATCGTCATGAGTTCGGGTAAACCAAGGGAATCCCGCAGATCGGTGTTTACCCCCACCGCCTGGGTGTAGCCCCTCTTGTAGATCTCGACAATCGATGGTGGCACCCGGGTTTCGTCATTGGCACTTTGCCATTGACGGATGGACAGGATCATCTCGAAGGGCTTGACATCCATCGGGCACATCTCCTCGCATTTTGAGCAGGAGACACAGGCCCACGGGGTGTCATCATTGAGAAGTTCTTCCTCAAGGCCGAGAATCACCATACGTGCCAGGTTTCTGACCAACAGCGGCGGATCGCCGAAACTGGCAGGGCATCCCGAGATGCAGGTGCTGCAGTTAAAGCAGTGATGGAGATCGCCGGTGTTGTAAATGGCTTTCCATAAATCCGGTATTGAACTTTTTATATCCATAGTAGCACCTCTTATTCCACGGAAGACAGGAGCAGCTCATCCATAAGTTTGGCGTCAATGACAGACATCAATTGTTTGTCGCTCCAGCCGGTTACCTCCGCTGCATTGTTCTGACATTCCACGGCGCACATACCGCATGCCTGACATGCTGCGGGGTCAACATTGATGCAATTTTCCATTTCATCATATGACCTTGCCCCGTACGGACAGATGTTGACACAGCGCTGGCAGCGGATACAATGGGCGTCCTTGACCATGGACATGATATTCGCCGTATGCACCTCACGTCCGGACAAATAGGCGTAGGCCTTCTGTGCGGCCGCCTCGGCCTGCATAATGACGCTCTTCAGCGGCATAGGCGAATGGGCTGTCCCCGCCAGGTAGAGGCCGACCTGCTGAAATTCGATCGGTCGCCATTTGGAATCGGCCTCGGCAAAGAAGCCGTCTTCGTTCAAAGACACCTTGAAGGCTTTTGCGAGTTTGCTGTTGCTATCTTCAGGGTCAACGCCGGTTGACAGGACGAGGAGATCGGCTGTCAGTTCGATCTCTTCGTTTAAGACAGTGTCCATGAATTTAACAACCGGCTTGCCGTCGACCATTTCCATCTGCGGTTTATTGTCCAGGCTGTAGTTCATGAAAATGATCCCGGCGGTTCGGGCCTTGGAATAATACTGTTCATAGAAGCCGTAGGTCATGACGTCGCGGTAAAGGATGAAAACCCGGGCGTCCGGATTTTTTTCCTTTATTTTCAGTGCATTGGCAATAGCCCACATGCAGCAGATACGGCTGCAGTAATGGCGTCCTTCCTTTTGCCGCGAACCGACACACTGGATCATGACGACATTCTCGGCGCCGCTGACATCGATATCACCGCCGGCCAGACCTTTTTTCAGCTGTGCTTGAGTCATAATCGCGTCGGAGGTGCCATAGCCATATTCAGCGGTAGCGCCTTCACGGCCACCGGTCGCTATAATAGTTGCGCCGTGGTGCAGCCAGGTTTTTTCTTCTATATCGTTATAAACGAGCTTCGATTCAAAGGAGCCGACTGTTCCTACGGTGCCATCCACCTGGCAGTTGAGATGAACGGTAATGTTCTTATTCTGATACACCTTCAGCTGCATGTCCTTGGCCATGGCGATCGGGGCAAGGCCATCGACGGTTGCCTCAACATTATTGCCGAGATAGCCACCGAGCTGTTGGTCTTTTTCCACCAAATGCACAGGTACGCCACGGGCGGCAAGTGATAGTGCGGACTGCATGCCGCCAATTCCGCCGCCAACGACAAGAGCGGTCTGATTGATCGGCAGGATGCCGACATGGAGGGCAGGTTTGTATTTCAACTTTTCGACATCGGCCTTGACCTCCCGTGCGGCCCTGAGGGTCCACTCTTTGGTCGACGGCTCGGTCATGCTTTTTCTGGCGATGCCAAAGAGGTCGAAGACTTCGACGAGTGAAGAATTGAAGCCGGCCTTGCGGGCGACGTTCTTCAAGTTCTGTCGATACATGAACGGTTGGCAGGCACCGATCAGCAGGCGGTTGCATTTGGTCTTGCTGAGAATGTCTACGGCCGCGGTTTCGCCGTTGTCTTTACAAATCGACTCAATGACGTGTACTTCTGCGATACTGCGATACTTTTGCAGTTCGGCGCTGAGGAGTGCATAGTCGAAGCCTTCGGCCCCGGGTTTCTCGCCGCATTTGCAGATGGCCACAGAGACTTGTGGCAATTCCCGCTCATGGACGGTTGGTTCCGGAACTTCCTCTTCCTTGACGGTTTCGGCCGCGATGCTGCAGAGAAATTTCGTCGCTTCGCCGGCTGCAGCAATGCCGCTCGACATTGCCTCACTAACGTCGGTGAGTCCCATCAGCGAGCCGCAGATAAACAGACCGGGTTTTCCGGCAAGCCTGATCTTGCTGTAGTCCTCCGTTGCCAGAAGTCCCCGGGAATCCAACTGAACATTTAAAAGATCGGCCCATTTTTTATGGGTCTCATAGGGGATCTGGCCGGTTGACAGGACCACCAGGTCGTAGTCCTTGATGACGAACTCGTTGGTATCCGGATCGAAATAGCGGATCTGCAGACTGCCGTCGGCATTGCGCATGACGCCCTGCACCCGGCAGCGGACAAGATTGACACCGTGTTTCTCGACCGCATCATCGCGGTACTGCTGAAAACCTTTACCGAAGGTCCGCATATCCATATAAAAGATAGTGGACTCAACACCCGGGCCGCCTTTTTCCTTAGCCAGCACCGCTTCTTTCAGGGCGAACATGCAGCAGATGGAAGAGCAATAGTCCCTTTTTTGCCGCCGATTCCGGGAGCCCATGCACTGAATCCAGGCAATATTTTTCGCCGGTTGACCGTCGGAAGGTCGCTTAATTTCCCCATCTCGATAGGAGCCGGAACTGCTCATCATCCGCTCAAAAGCCAGTGATGTGACAACATCCGGGGAAACTGCATAGGATTTGGCATCCTCAAATTCAGTAGTGTTGTAGAGTTTAACTCCCGAGGCGAGGATAATCGAGTGCACCTCGCGGGTGACCATCTCATCCTGAGCATCAAGATTGATGGCGCCGGGGGTACAGACCTTGACGCACTCGCCGCAGTTGGTGCAGGCCTGCTTGTCAATAGCCAGCATCTTCGGGGTGTTGTGTGGGATCGCCTGGTAGATGGCTTTACGCTTGGTGAGGCCGTGATTGAATTCATCGGCGACCTCAACCGGACAGACGGCGAGACACTCCTCCAATTCGTTACAAAGCAAGGGGTCAACGTAGCGGGCCCGCTTCAGCAGGTCGACCTTGTAATTGCCCGCATCGCCATGCACCGCCTGAATCTCGGCGAACGGCATGATTTCAATATTTTCATGAAACAAACTCTTTCGCATGCAATATTGCGAAGAGTATTCGCGGCCCACCATGGGCAGCATACGGCACATGCCACAATGATCTGTTGGAAACTGGTAATCAAGTTTGGCCAAAATACCGCCAATCTGGGTAGAAGCATCGGTCAGCAAAACCTTATACCCAACTTCAGCGAGCTCAATGGCCGCCTTGATTCCAGATATACCGGCACCAGCCACGAGGACTGTACCGGTAGGCTTTTTTTCTGCCATGATATTGCTCCTATTTAGCTTGACCAGTTACTTCAAACAACTCATCGGCTTCAAAGCCAGCCATCGGCTGCTCTTCCTCGACCGAACGACCTGCCTGATAACTGAACTTGGCCTGAGTTTTGTCGGCTGATGTTCTGAATAAAGGCATCAGATCAATATCATTAGGACAGGCGCTGGTACACTGCCCGCAACCGACACAGAAAAGACTCATATGGGTGATTCTGGTCAAATGATAAAACATCGTGTCGTTGGGCATTCTCAGCATGCCGCCCTTATCGGCCCACATCATGAACTGATCGCCGGTATGCCGGAAGGTGTCGGTAACAAAGACACATTCCTTACAGTAACAGACCGGACATGCCACCCGGCAGTTATAGCAGTTGATGCAGGCCGACAGTTTTTCGCCAAGGGCCTGGAAGTTATTGGTCTCTGCCCGGAATTCGGCGAATTTTTTACTTTTTGCTTCAGTGCGGGCGGCAACCAGTTTTTTCACCGCGTCGTCGCGGCCGGCAGGCTTGTCGCCAACTTTCAGGCCCGATTTTTCCAGAGCAGCCTGGCCTTTTTCGGTCACTGCCTCGATATGCACTGCGCCACTCCCGGAACCGATAGCACAGAGGCGAAGATCAACATTATCCGCGGCCGGGAATTCACAGATCTTGCAGGCCCCGGCAACATCGAAATCACTCGTGGCGGTGTTTCCGGCTGCGGCTTTTTCCAGGAAGGCTTCGGAGGTGCCGCCCTGTTCCTGGAATTTAGCAAAATCGGTGTTTTCGTAACGGCCGAGGCAATCCATGCCGATCATCAACACGTCATCGAGATTGACCTGCTTCAGTTTCACCAGTTCCACGACGGCGCGGATTTCGCAGGGCCGAAGAACCATGGCCACCTTGCGGCCGGAGGGCCGGGCGGTAAGCGACGATGCAATCTTGGCGCCGCTAACCGCGGCAACCGGGGCAAAGGGGTCCACCGCGCCGCTACTCGCAGCCGAGGTGATAAGGGACAAGCGCACTCCTTTCTTACCTTGGGCCATCGGCGCAAGGACGGCGTCAACTGCGCCATTTTCGAGGATGCCTTTGAAAAAACTAGATAGTTCTTTATTCAGTTCGTCTTTGTTAAAAGACAATTTAGCGTATGTAGCCATTTTCAGTCGTCTCCGTGTCTCAACCAACCATTTGTCCCATTTGTTGCAGGGGGCTCGGGCCAAGTTCCTTCAGTTTTGCCGTCATCAGGTCTGCAACTTCCTTGAGCATATTGCCTTCGCTGGCGGCAATCCACCGCAGCCAGAAACGCTGTTCGTCTATTCCGTACTGTTTGAGAACCTCGGTCAGGAGAGCCACCCGGCGGCGGGCCTTAAAATTGCCATTGATGTAATGACAATCGCCGGGCCAGCAACCACCTACCAGCACTCCGTCGGCCCCATTGAGGAAGGCCTTCAGGACAAATTTGGGGTCGACCATGCCACTGCACATCACCCGGATGATCTTGATATTCGGCGGGTACGACAGGCGGGAAGTGCCGGCAAGATCTGCTGCGGTGAATGTGCACCAGTTACAAAAAAAAGCCACTATTTTGGGTTCAAACTCGCTCATTACATAGCTCCTTAGTGCCCTAGAAATTCTCTTCTTGGTTTTTAAGAGAGAATTTCGTGAAGGACCTTATCCCGTTTTTATCGGGGTTAGTTAAGTAAAATCCCATCGATTTCCGCAAAGATCTGTTTATCGGTAAAATGCCGCACCTTCGCCGCCCCGCTGGGACATGCGCCGGCACAACTGCCGCATCCTTTACATATTGCACTGTTGACCTCACTGATTCCGGCGTATTGGTTGAATTCAATGGCCGTATAGGCACAAAGGCCGATACAAAGTTGACAGCCGACACAGATATCCTTGTCTATGGACGATATCATCGGCGGAACTTCAACAACACCTGCTGAACTCAGTGCCAGACACTCGGCCGCGGCACCCTTGGCTTGGGCGACGGTGTCGGGAATATCCTTTGGTCCCTGGCAGGCCCCGGCGAGGAAGATGCCACTGGTTGGGGTCGAAACCGGCGCCAGTTTCGGATGTTCTTCCTGAAAGAAGCCGTCCGCGCCGATACCAATACCGAACTTGCGCATAACATCAGGGGCATCCGGCCGTGCCTCCATCGCCGTGCAGAGAATGACCATCTCCACCTGGATTTCGATAAGACGATTGGATAAGGTGTCTTCACCTTTGACGGTGAGGATACCGTTGGCATCTTCGGTGATCAGACCGACTTTGCCGCGGATCATCTTCACCCCTTCGGACTGGACCTTCTTGTAGAATTCCTCGTAGCCTTTACCGAAGCAGCGCATATCGATATAGAAGTTGTAAATTTCCGTATCGTGCCCGCATTTGTCTTTCAAAAGATGGGCGTACTTCAATGCGTACATGCAGCAGGTACGCGAACAGTACTCATGATGATTTTTATCGCGGCTGCCGATGCAGTGGAGGATCGCCACACTCTTCGGCGGAACGGTGAATTTCAGCGGATCCTTAAAGTCGCGCTTATACAGTTTGCCGGAGGTAGGCCCGGTGGCATTGGAGAGACGCTCAAACTCGATGTTGGTGAAGACGTTGCGGTATTTGCCGTAACCGTACTGGCTCATCTTCGACGGATTCATCGGGTCAAAGCCGGTGGCGATAATGATCGAGCCGACATCGATGGTCTCTTTTTTATCGGTCATGGCATGATCGATGGCCCCGGCCTTGCATTCATCAAGGCAGAGCTTGCATTCACAGCAACCACCGCAATCAACACAGCGCGATGCCTCGGTGCGGGCCTGCTCTTCACTGAAGCCGGTTTCGATCTCTTTGTAGTTATTGATACGTTCCGGCACCGGCAGCATTGGCATCTTTGCTCTTGCGGCAATGAACGGTTTTGCGGGAATCGGTTTCCAGTCTTTGCCGCTCGGCTTGACCGGTCGGTTTTCGGTGAGTACCTCGCCCAGCAAATATTTTTCGATGGAGATTGCCGCCTGTTGACCGGCGGCCACCGCCTCAACGGCGATGGATGGGCCGGTAAACATATCGCCACCGGCAAAGATACCGGGAATGCTGGTCTGGTAGGTGAGGGCATTGGCGGCAACGGTGCCCCAGCGGGTCATTTCCACGCCGGTCGTCCCTTCCAAAAAGGCCGGGTTAACCTGCTGGCCAATGGCCGGAATCATCATGTCGCAGGGGATATCAAACTCCGAACCTTCAACCGGCACCGGGCGTCTTCTCCCGGATTCGTCCGGCTCACCAAGGGCCATTTTAATGCAACGCAGGCCGGTGAGTTTGCCGCCTTCGGCGAGAACAGCTATTGGATTGACCAGCAGCTCGATTTTGATACCCTCATCCTCGGCCGACTGGATTTCGTGCTTGACGGCGGGCATCTCGTCCCTGGAGCGACGATAGACCATTTTCACCTCGGCAGCGCCTTGCCGCACTGCCTCGCGGGCCGCGTCGATTGCAACGTCGCCGCCGCCGACCACCACAACGCTTTTGCCGGTTTTCACCGGTTTCTTCAGGTTGAGGAGATTGAGATAGTCGATGCCGTGCATGACGCCTTCGGCATCTTCTCCGGGAATGTTCATCTTGCGGCTCTTCCAGGCACCGGCTGCCAGATACACTGCTTTGAAGCCTTCATTCAACAGGTTTCCAACCGGACGATCCTTGCCGATGCCCACACCCAGTTTAATATCAACGCCAAGACGTTTAATGTAGTTGATCTCTTGTTCGAGGATAACGGGTGGCAGTCGGTAGTCGGGGATACCGAAGCGCAGCATACCGCCGGCAAACGGCGCCTTTTCGAAAATGGTCGGGTGATATCCTTTCAGCGCCAGGAAGTAGGCGGCGGAAAGTCCGGCCGGACCGGCACCGATGATCGCTATTTTTTCGCTCTCGGGCTTAACCTCAATGGTCGGCAGAGACAGGGTTGCCCAATCGACTGAATCGGCGGCAAAGCGTTTCAGCTGGCAGATGGCCAGGGGATTATCGACCTCTTTGCGCCGACATTCGGTTTCGCAGGGGGCGGGACAGATACGGCCAAGGCTGCCGGGAAGCGGCATCTTTTCCATGATCAGCTTCAGCGCTTCGGCCGGTTTACCGACCTTGATCAGGGCAACAAAGCCTTGAATATTGATGCCCGCCGGACAGGTCTGAACGCAGGGACCACGATCCTTTTTATCAATGACATAGCGCACCGGCACCGCCTGGGGAAAGGAGATGTAGATGGCCTTGCGCATCTTGGTGTTGACATCCCATTCGTTCGGGGTCTCCACCGGGCAAACCTTGGCGCAATCGCTGCAGCCGGTGCAGTTGCTCTTGACGTAACGGGCGCGCTGATTGATATCGACCTTGAAGTTGCCGATAAAGCCGCCCACACTCTCCACCTCGGTGTTGGTCATGAGGATGACGTTTTTTTCCTGGCCGACGGCCACCATCTTCGGGGTACCGATACAGGCGGCGCAGTCAAGGGTCGGGAAGGTCTTGTCATACTGCAGCATATGACCGCCGACGGTCGGCTGCCGTTCCACCAGATAAGCCTTGTTGCCGGAGCTGGCGATATCGAGGGCCGCCTGCATTCCGGCAATGCCGCCGCCGACTATCAAGGTATTCGG
>JBBQVT010000034.1:0-30713 GCA_038211245.1 Desulfobulbales bacterium
AAACCTTGTCGACGGCGTTGTGTCGGCCCACATCCTCAAAGAACACCTGCAGCCGGCCGTCCTGCCATAAGCCGCAGCCGTGGACGCAGTGGGTTTGCGGCCCGAGGGGCGAACTCTGCAGAGTCTGGCGGATAAAGGCCCCGATCTCCGGAAAGGTGATGGTGCATTCCTGCAGGGGTTCGAATGCGCCGTCCAGCATTTCCTTGGAAATCTTGCCGGTTCCGCCGCAGCCGGAGGTGATGATCACTTCCTTCGGTTCGGAATTTTCGACATCGGCGTACACGGCGATACGGCCCTCTGGACAGACTATGATCTCTTTGATCTCTTCCGGCGTCTTGATATATCCCTGGCCGAAGAGAAAGCCGGCGCCGAATTCCTCAAGACCGATTGGCAGAACCATTGAAGATCCGATGGTTTCGTCGTTGAGAGCGATGCTATACGGGGTTTCAATGGCCAGATGCTCTTCTTGTTCACTTACCCCGTCGGGGGTGATAACTGTTGTAGTCTGACTGAGGGTCAGTCGAGTGCTTAATGGCTGTGAAGTGGGCATTATTTTTTCTTGTAATTGACTGAGATGTGCCGCTAGGGCTGAGTTGAAGCTGCGTTTTCCGAGTCCCTTAGAAATACTCTTTGCCCGTTTTTTTGCAAAGAGTATTGCGTGAAGGATTGTACACGCCGCAAGGGCCTACTGAAAGAGTCCTGTTTGTTGGTGTTTGGAGAGTTATATCAGGTTCGCCGATGCTGCTCAACAGGTAACATGGCAGGATGAAAAAGATCTGGTCATCAAAGCTGCAATACGATATGAAGAACGGGAGGCCCCGAATATGCTCTTTTTCAGTTTCTCCAACCCAGAATCTATGTCTTGCCGTTGATTACCATCTGGCAATCGGCGATGGCCACGAATGCCGCGAGTTTCTATGAGTCCTAGAACATTTCTGCTCCTGTTTATGCTCTTCAATTCTTGGCCGCCGATAATGTCGGCGATGGCCGTCGACAGCTCCCCGCCACTGCTTCTCGGTCAGTCTGCTGTCCTCAGCGGTCCGGCGCAAAACCTGGGTCTTGAGATGCGGGCTGGGCTCTTAGCGGCGTTTTCCCTGATCAACGATAGTGGCGGTATCAAAGGACGGGAAGTGGTTCTGCTCAGTCGTGACGACGGCTACGAACCGGATAAGGCAGTTAAAAATACCAAGGAATTGATTTTCGATGACCATGTCTTTGCCCTGGTCGGGGCGGTCGGTACTCCTACCGCTAAAGCGGTCGTGCCCATCGTCAACGACGCACGGATTCCCTTCTTCGGACCTTTTTCCGGCGCGGAAATCCTTCGGTCGCCCTTTCAACCCTATATTATAAATGTTCGAGCGAGTTACTATGAGGAGTTGGAAAAGCTAGCCGCCTATCTGATCGATGGCAAAAAAAACCGCCGTATTGCCTGCTTTTATCAAAATGACAGCTACGGGTACGACGGACTGCGCGGTATTGAAATTGCCCTTGCCAAAAGAGGCATGAAACTGGTATCGCAGGGCAGCTATGAACGAAACACGGTCGCAGTAATGGGCGCGCTGCAGGATATCTATGCGGCCAAACCGGAAGTTGTTATCCTTGTTGGCGCCTATGCCGCCTGTGCTGAATTTATCAAACTCAGCAAAAATAAGGTCGGCGGAAATATCGTGTTCTGCAATATCTCCTTTGTCGGCACCGAGAGCCTGCGAGGGGTGTTGGGTGGTTATGGTCGAGATGTAGTGGTTTCCCAGGTTGTTCCCTCTCCCAATGATACCGATATCGAACTGATCCGAGAATATAAACGGGCCATGACCAAATATCAACATGACTCGCCGATAAGTTTTACTTCTTTAGAAGGGTACATCTGTGGCAAATTGTTCGGTGAAATCGCCCGGTCGGTCGAGGGCGAGCTGACCAGGGAGAAATTCGTCACCACTATGGAGGAAGTCGGCAAATTCGACCTCGGTGGTTTAGTCCTGCAATTTGGACCGAAGGACCACCAAGGTATGGATGCCATTTATCTGACCAGGATATATCCTGCCGTGCGCAAACTCGAGGACGGAGAATAAGATTATGCCGTTTTCACCAAGCAATTCTCACGTACATGTTTAATAAGATAACGCTTTCTTCGGCGCCCTTCTATGCAGCGCTTGTGGTAATCACCGCACTTGCCACCTTTATCGGCAGTTTTTGGGCTGTCAACGAATATCAGGCTTATGAAGAAAGTGTTGAAATAATAAAAAATAATTATAAGCACCAATATGAGAGCCGCCTAAAAGAAGAGCTGGATAAGGTCGTAGAATTGATCAACCACCTGCAGTTGCAGAACGATCTGCGGGTTGAACATGATATCCGGGAACGGGTGCAGGCGGCGTACACCATCGCCTCCCACAATTATCAACTCTATAAAGATGAAAAGAGCCCGGATGAATTGCGCTCCATGGTCATTGAACTGCTGCGGCCGATGCGCTGGAATAACGGCCGGGGATACTATTTCCTCGGCAGGGTCAACGACGGAGTTATGGATCTTTTTGCCGACGAGCCTTTTTTCGAAGGGAAGTCGGCAGCCGAGCTTCAAAAGCTCATCGGGCAAGATGTAGTCGGTGATATTATTTCCATCGTCCGAGATAAAGAAGCCGGACTGTTTAGCTATAATCTGACAAAACCGATGTTGAGTGAAGAGGAATTGTCAAAGATATCATTTGTTAAATATTTTCAACCGCTTGACTGGTTTATCGGGGCTGGAATCTACAGTAATGACCTGGAAGTGATTCTCCAGCGCGAGGTACTGGCAAGGATCGAAAACATTCGTTTCGGAGCCGATGGCGAGGTTTTCTGCCTGCGTGCCGACGGCACCATCATCAGCAATCAGGATGAACGGCTGATTGGACGCTCGGTGCGGGATCTCGTCGATCGTAACGGTTTGGAATACGGGAATGCCTTCCTCGAGGCCGGATTGAAAAATGAGCGATCAGGCTATGTCCATTATTCACACGCCGATACTGCCGGTGGGGTTGTCCATCAAAAGCTAGCTTTTGTCGCCGGGTATCAGAAATGGGGCTGGGTGGTCGGGACATCGATGTTCATGGATGGCATGGAGCAGGCGATAGCTATTGAAACCGAGACCTATCAGAGAATCGCCTTTAAAAATGTTTTGACCTTTATTGTCCTTTTTGCCATTGCCGTTGTTTTTCTTTTGGCAAGCACCTTTTATTTTTCCTTGAAGATCAAACAGGGTATTAATCTTTTCACCAATTTTTTTCAGAAAGCCGCTGATTCAAATGTGAAAATCGATAACAAAAACCTCACCTTTCGGGAATTCGAGGATCTCGGTCGGCTGGCCAATCGGATGGTCGAATACCGCATTAATAATGAAATTCTTCTGCACCGTGACGAGTTGCGTCTCGACTCCCTGCTGCAGTTGGGGATGTTTGAAAAACATTCTCTCCAAGATAAATATTTTTTTATTCTGCAGAGGATTATCCAAATCACCAGGAGCGAGGAAGGCTTTTTGGCCCTGGTTGACCCGGACCAGACCCATGTCTCTCTCTGCTCGCACATTGATAAGAACGATCAGGACCGGCAGCGGACAGATGTTCTCGATATGCCCATACCCATTAAGCAAGCAGGTCTACCCGGCAGAGCAGTGATAGGCAAGATCGCGGTCATTGACAACGACTTCTCGGCTGCCGGCGCCGGAGCCGGCAGCAGCTATCCTTACTTGAGTACAGTGACTCGGCATCTTTATGTGCCCATTTTCGACGATGGCAAGATTGTGGTGGTCGCCGGGGTGTGCAATAGTCGGGAAAATTATGATAATTCCGATATAAGGCAGGTGACCATGCTTCTTGAAGGCTTGTGGCTGCATGTCCTCAAAAAATCGGCCGAAGAGGAGCTTGCCCGGTTGGAGCGGCAGATTATTGCCGTCAGCGAGGAAGAGCGCAGCAAAATTGGTCGCGACCTGCATGATGATCTCGGTTCCCATCTCACCGGCGTGGAACTGCTCAGTAAGGCCCTGCAGCAGCAGCTTCGGGAGGAGGCTCCGGAAAGGGCCGAGCAGCTGGGGACGATCCGCAATCTGATCCGCGATGCCATTGAAAAGACCCGTCGCCTGTCGCAGGGCTTGTATCCGGTGCATGTGATTGAATACGGTTTGGAGGCTGCCATCGAAGAATTGGTCGCCGAGGTGAAAAAGATGTTTAAGGTGAATTTTGATTTGTCCTGGCACGACGCAGGGCATAGCCTCGGCAAGAACACCGCCACCCATTTGCACTACATCATTCGGGAGGCGGTTTTTAACGCGGCACGGCATGGTAAACCGACCAATATCGGGGTCTATATGGTGCAGGATGAAAGCGGCTTCTCGGTAAAAATCGTCGACGACGGCAGAGGTTTTGCCGGAACACCGGCGGCGACGGGGATGGGCTTTCATACCATGAAGTACCGGGCCAAGGCCATAGGGGCGACGCTGGCCATCAGTTCCGGAGAAAAGAGCGGGACCATAATCTCGGTTACCGGTGAGGGGTTGGAATGAAAGCTAGGGTAATAATTGTTGATGATCATCCCATCTTCCGCATGGGAATGGCCGAACTTCTCAATCAGGAAGATGATTTTATCGTCTGCGGCCTGGCCGAAGATATTGCCGGGGCCAGGAAGATCATCCAGCAGCATTCGCCAGATCTGGCGATCATCGACATCACCCTGGCCGGGGAAAATGGCCTCGATTTGGTGAAAGAGCTTTCCAGCGCAAAAAACCCCTTACCGATTCTCGTCCTTTCCATGCATGATGAGCAGGTGTGGGCGGAAAGAGCCATTCGTGCCGGGGCGCGCGGCTACATCATGAAAAAAGAGGCCAGCGAAAAGGTGATTTTCGCCCTGCGCAACATTCTTGGCGGGAAAATCCATGTCAGTGCCAATATCATGGAGCGGCTGCTCGATCGCTTCCAGTTGAAACCGGATGTGTCCACAGCCCCGACGGTAGATCTGCTCACCGATCGGGAACTTGAGGTCTTCAGGTTGATCGGGGCAGGGCTGTCTACCAGGGAGATTGCCGAGCGGATGAATCTTGGTGTCAAAACCATCGGAACCTATCGTGACCGGGTGAAACAGAAACTCGGCGTCAAAACGGCGGTGGAACTCATCCGTCGCGCGGTTCTCTGGACCGAGCAGGAGTTTTTTGACTCTGACGGTGATTGAGATGGAGGCTGTTGCCTCAGATTATTTGTGAGTTTTGTCCTTTTTAATTTTCCAGAGGAGTGTATGGCATCAATTATTACCTTTATCGGTTGGCACGACAGCGGCAAAACCACACTTGCCACACAGGTTGTCAGTGAGCTCACAAAACTATGCTACCGGGTTGCCGTTATCAAATCGACAAGCGATGCGGGGATTCAATTCGATACCCCCGGAACCGATACCTATAAACACAAGGCTGCCGGAGCGGAAAGCGTCATGCTCGTCGCCCCGGATCAGATGGTGCTGCAGACCAGGAACTGTGATCTGTCTCTTAGAACTTTGGCGCATAGGTACTTTCCCGATGTCGATCTGGTCATTGGCGAAGGCTTTAAGACGGCAAAAAGAATACCGAAGATAGAGGTCTTCAGAAACCGTGATCAGTCATTGCGTGAGGAGGTTCAAGGGGTCGTTGCTGTCGCTACCGATCTTGCCGGCGTGACCGGGGAATATGTCTTTCGCCTGGATGCGGCCCGGGATATTGCCCTCTTTATTGAAAAGCGGTATTTGCGCAGTAAAGGGCGGACGGAAAATACCACCTTGTTGGTCAACGGGGAAAAAATTCCGTTGAAGGATTTCATTCAAGAGGCTCTGGCCGGAACCGTTCAGGGTTTTGTTAAAACCTTAAAGCTCAATAAAGATATAAAAGAAATTGAGCTGAGAATAAAGCTTGGGGAGTGAAGGGCGGCGGAGCCTTACCACAACGGCTTGCAGAAACTGTCGCCGTTATCAACGAACCCAAGCATTGGGTTATCCTACCCCCTGCGGAATCGCCATAAGCAAAAACTTCCGCAAATTCTTGCAGTGCCGAACAAGCAGCACTGCCACAAAAGTCGTTTTGCTACCGAATTTCCATATACTTTTCCCGATAGCTGTGCAGCTCGTCCGGAGGTAAATAGAGGAACAGCTGGCAATGAGTATGAAAATTAAAAGCGGCTTTGAAAATAGGGCTCAAGCACCGTTGGCAGGCGAATGGTGCCGTCCGCCTGTTGGTAATTCTCAAGAATTGCCAGCAATGTTCGACCAACTGCCAGGCCCGAGCCGTTGAGAGTATGCACCAGTTTACTCTTTTTTTGGCCTTCCGGACGGTATCTGATGCCGCCACGTCGTGCCTGGAAATCGAGGAAATTGGAACAGGAGGATATCTCCCGGTAGGTATTTTGGCCCGGCAACCACACCTCAATATCATAGGTTTTGGTGGCGGAAAAGCCGAGATCGCCGCTGCACAGTGCGACCACCCGGTAGTGCAGACCGAGAAGCTGAAGAACCTTCTCAGCATCGGCAAGCAAGGCCTCAAGTTCCTGATCCGAGGTCTCAGGAGTTGTGAATTTTACCAGCTCGACCTTGTCGAACTGGTGCTGCCTGATCAGTCCGCGGGTGTCTCGGCCATGGCTTCCGGCTTCCGATCTGAAGCAGGGGGTGTAGGCGGTGTATTTGATCGGCAGGTCCGACTCGCTCAGGGTTTCATCGCGGTGGATATTGGTTACCGGTACTTCGGCGGTGGGGATGAGGAACAGGTCCCAACCCTCAATTTTAAAAAGATCGTCAGCAAATTTGGGCAGTTGTCCGGTAGCGGTCATGGTCGGGGTGTTGACCAGAAACGGAGGGAGTATTTCGGTGTAGCCGTGCCGCTGGGTGTGCAGGTCGAGCATGAAATTAATGAGCGCCCTTTCCAGCCTGGAGGCAAAGCCTTTTAAGAGGGCAAAGCGTGCACCTGAGAGCTTGGCTGCCCTCTCGAAATCGATGATATTCAGTGCTTCACCTAGTTCCCAATGGGTCTTTGCCGGAAAGGCAAGGGTCGGTTTTTCGCCCCATTTCCTGATCTCAAGATTGTCCGCGTCGTTCTGACCTACCGGGACACTGTCGTGGCAGAGATTGGGAATGTTCATGACGATTTTCTGCAACGCTTCTTCGATCTTCGTCAGTTCACCGTCGAGCTCTTTAATGCGCTGGTTGGTGTCGCGCATTTCCAGGATCAGCGACTCGACTATTTGCTGGTCGTCGGTCGACCCTTTTTTCAGCCGGGCAACATCCTCAGAAACTCTGTTACGTTTGTTTTTCAGCCCTTCTCCTTCAGAGAGGATGACCAGCCTTTTTTTATCAATGGCGGCAAAATCGTCGAGCAGGGTTGCTGCCATCCCGCGGCGGATCGATTTTTCTTTCACCAGGGCAAGGTTTTCGCGAATGAATCGTAGTTCCAGCATAATTATTTATCTGTTTAATTTGAGTGGTTAAAAACGTTTGAATAGTGTTTAGCATGGCTGATTGGGGAAAGCAACTTCTATCAAATTGCTTTTTTATCATGCTTCTGCTACCGTGTCGGGCAGACTTGAGGGGGCCGAACGGCACCCTCCTGAGGCCGATGCATCGATGCCCGACGGTAACGAAAAAAAGGTATGTTTCCGGCGGATTGGCGATTGTTGTCGGTGTGGTCCGACTGGTTTTTATATGTATAACCAAGGTCGCTATGCAGCGGTTTAATCCTGTAGCCTGAACATTCTCCTATGGCCAACCATCAAAAAATTGTCTCTTTTATCTCCGAATTACGTAAATCGATACGCAACCTGGGGTTGTGCCTCGGCCTGACGACCTTGACGATTTTTTTCCTGGCGCCGCAGCTGTTGCAGTTTGTGCAGAGCCATCTTGATGACACCAAGCTCTACTTCTTCACCGTTGCCGGACCTTTTCTGGCCCATGCTACACTGGCATTTTTTGCGGCTCTTTATGCCCTGATGCCCTGGTTTACCGTTGTCCTCTGGCGAGCTTTGGGTAAACCCTTTGGCGTTTCAAGGGGGCAGTTGTTTTTCTTTATCTTTTTTACCTGCCTGCTGTTTTATGCTGGAACGTCATTTTGCTTTTTTATTACCTTGCCATTCGGAATCCAATTTCTTCTCAGTTTCAGTTCTGAAGAATTGAAACCGGTGATTTCCGTCAGCCAATTTGTCAACTTCATTACAATCTTTATATTGGCCTTTGGAGTAATCTTTGAATTGCCGATTTTTATGGTGTTTCTCGCCAGAGTAGGTGTATTCAAGCGGCGATTTTATGAAAAGAATCGCCGCTATGCCATTCTGCTCATCGCAATCGTTGCAGCAGCACTGACGCCGACCCCGGATGTTTTTAATATGGCACTTATGGGAGTGCCATTATATCTTCTGTACGAATCGGGAATTATCATTCTATGGGTGTTGGGAATAGGCAAAGAAGAGGCAAATATTGTCCAATGATAACTTGGTTATTGCAATGCCGGGAACACTCCTCATTGTTCTGCCTTACTAAAACTCGACTAATTGGAAGCCGGCTGCCCGGAGCATTGCTGCGGTAACGCCGATCTTCCCGCTTACCGCGCAGGAAGGGCTTCGCGCCTTGAGATAGACGGCACGGACATTCTGCGCCCGGGCAAGATACAGTACCTGCTCACCACCCCGGATGAAATTGTCGGTCAGATCAGTGCCCGATTTTGTAAGTACTCTGGCTGTTCCGGCCAGGACATCGGTGCCGTCACCGCCGCAGATGTCGGCGGCCTCCCTGGGGGTTGGCAGGCCGCCCAGTTGCTCCGGACAGACTGGGATCCAGAAAGTTTTTTGAAGTTTGCCGATACACGCTGGATTTTCAAGGGTTTTGCCGTCATAGCGGGTACAAAGACCGACAAGGCAGGCACTGACAAGACAGGTAGGAAATGAGCTGGGCATCGTCTATAAAAGGATAGGTATGGTTTTTACAAGGAAAAGGCCGAGACCGAAAAAAAAACTTTCTCCCATTCAGGAAAGCCGAAAATTGAAAATCGCTATCTTTCTGGTGGTGTTGGCCGTCCTGTGGGGGATCTTTTCGCCCGGATCAGGGCTTTTTGCCATTTGGAGAAAAAATTCAGAACTCAAAAGTATCCAGCAACAAAATGTTATGCTTGAAGAGGATAATATCCAGCTGCAAAAAGGAATCGATAAACTGCAGAACGATCCTGCCCATCTTGAGGAGGTTGCCAGGCGGGAATACAACCTTCTGAAGAAAAACGAACGGGTATTTGAGTTTGCACCCAAAAAATCGGCCAAGGAAAAGTAGATCTTTGCTGCGGGCTCCGACGGAGCCCGTCCTTAAGCGGCTCAGGAAAATCCGGATTTGTTGCCGCAGCCTGTCGGTCCACCGACCGGCTGGCTTGTGCCGGAACCTCGCCTGAAGCTTCCGGACGACATGATCTTGTTCACTTTGTCGCTTTGACAGTAGCGGCACTGCACGCTTTCCTCCTTGGTGCAGGAGGTGGTGAGGATCTCAAAAATGCGGTCACATACAGAGCACTTATATTCGTAAATCGGCATTGGAAATTCTCCTTGGTATGAAGCAGCAAAGTATATAAAAAACGGTTGTGATTTTTCTCCAACCTCGTCGGGAAACCTTATTACATCTTGCCTCTTGTCAGTATTCGTGATTATTATAACCGATTGCTACGACTTTAATCATAAGAAAGTGAAGATCAAATGACCAAGAGGTTGGACACCATGCCAAAACAGACCGCAGTAAGGGTATGCACCATAATGATGTGTTTGGGGTTGATGTTGTCGTCCGGGTGTGTCAATTTCATGAAGCCGGAAATGGGTGCCGTGGCCCGCAAAGAGGCTCGTATCAGTCTGGCCCATGATATTCCTGCCGGAAAATATGAAACCGGAGATCTGCGTCTCACGTACACTCTGGCCCTAAAAGACGATGTTTGCACTCTTGCCGGTAAAATCGTCTTTGATAGGAGTCTCACCGATTCATTCCAAGTAATCACCAAGTTTTTTTTGTATTTGAGCTATCTTGACGATGCAGGAAAAGTAATTGAAGCGGTTGATATTTCTCCAGTAATACCTACATTTGGTATGGTTCCGGAAAGTCTGCCGGTTACATTGTCTCAGGTCCGGCCTCCCGGCAGCAAGGCGTTCGCCTTCCATTATTTTGGTGGGTTCAGGTCCAATCAGCGGGATGCAAGCGGAGATTGGGACATTTACCACTTTCCGTTTAATTGAATAATGGCAATCAGTTCCCAAGCCTATGGTCATAAATAAGACCCATTTTCTCACCGGCTTGCAATCCCTGCTGCGCTATCACCAGGCAACCGGAATAGACCGGTATCCGAAGGGGGCCGAGAGTGAAGCCTTTCTTTGCTTTCAGCCGTTGCCCTCGGGAGCGCTAAGGGCAACGAGCCGGACAGAGAAGACGACGCACGAGCCGGCGTTGCGTGGGCGAAGGAGCAAATCGCCTGAAAAATCGCCGTTGCGCCTTGCCGACATTGCCGAGGAGGTGGCTACCTGCCACGCCTGCGACCTGCATAAACAGCGGCTCTATCCGGTGGCTGGCCGCGGTCCCGAGAAGGTTCGCCTGCTGCTTGTAGGAGACTGGCTGGCGAGCGACGAACAAGGACAGCTGCCGCCGGACCAACTTTTTGGCGTCGAACAGGATCAGATGCTTGCCAGAATGCTTGCTGCAATCCACCTGCCGCCCAACTCGGTGTTTATCACCAATGTCATCAAATGCGCGGTTCCTGCCACTTGTCAACCCCAGGCCAACCATGTGCAGAGCTGTGTCTCGTTTTTACGCCGACAGATTACCGTGTTGATGCCTGAAATCATTTGCACCATGGGGATGGTTGCCGCCCGTGCAACCCTGGAAAAGTCCCTGCCTTTATCGCGTCTTCGGGGCAGATTGCATGAATACGAGGTGAGCTGCGATGTGAAGATTCCGGTTGTTGCCACCTATCACCCCACCTATTTATTGCAGAATCCCGAAATGAAAACGGCGACCTGGAGCGATTTACAAATGCTTGCCAGAGAACTTCGGCAAAAGACTTAAAAGCTCATGGTCAACTGATTACTGATCATGATAATGCTTTCGACGTTGGTATAGCTGCTCCGATCATGAAAGAGAGTTCCGGTATCCATGTAGCCGAAATGCAGCTCAAATGAGAGGTTGTTGAGCAGTTTATAAATCACCCCGAGATTAGCTTCCCAGCTTGATTCGTTCTCGTAGTTGAGCGAATCGGGCGCCAAAAGATTGCGAGTAACACCGATGGCGCCTTGGAGGGAGATTTTTTGGGTAGCATCAAATGTGGCGGAAAGGGCTACAACACTGGGATTGGCAGCGGATGGCAATGCTTCACCCAGAGAAACCTTGCCGACATGTTCACTATTGAGAATGTCAGAGGCAGCGTTGGTAATAAAGAGTGGTTTAAAATCAGTTATATAGCGGGAAGTCCCAGTGTCCTGGCTATCCAAGATGGCACCAAGATTATAAGAGGTTACTTTATAAGCACTGTGAGTGGCTTTCCCTTCTGCATATGCCGGACAATTGTGGCACAAGAACACCGATATAGCAAGTATGGAGAAAGTAAACTTCGTCATTTTTAATCAGCTGGAAGGTGTGTGTTGGGGAACCTTGCCGGTATTTAGGGCCGCTAAGGAATTGTGTAAAGTTCAAAAATCTATACCTATATATTTCATCGCGGGTAACGAAAAGTCAAGATAAAAGTATTCGCGAACAACATTTTTCGTGCCCGCCGCATGCTTATAAGCGGAATGCTGAATAGGCGCTTTTACAGAAGAGGGCAACCGAAGAATGCCAAGCAAGGCGCGGAAATCTACAAGGATAACCACCATTTTGATACATGGCTTGCTTGTGCCGAAGATTTGCGATATTGTGCCAAAGATTTGCGATATAAAAATGCAAGCTCTGGTGCGTCCAAAGTGCTGGTGAAACTGGTTGTAAGCGAATAATACTGGGAGATGTCATGCGAAAGAAAGGGATGGTGTTGGTTTTTCTATGTTTTTTTATGCTCAGTTCGACTGTGGTATATGGCAAGGACGGCAAAGCGAAGTATCGACTGGTATTTTCCACATTTGACATAAGCTCGGCCGGCAATTACGCCTACCTACGCGATGGAATCAAGAGCATGCTGGCCAGTCGCCTAGCGGCTACGGACCGGGTAATAGTACTGGATCGCACCTTCAGCGAAAAGGAACTGATCTCTTTAAAAAATAGGCAACCGGCAATTTTGGGAGGCTCGGAAATGCTTGCAGCCGATTATCTCGTTACCGGATCGCTCTATGGCCTCAAGACCGGAATGAATATCCAGGTTGTTCTCTATCCATTTACCGCAGACAAGGAAATATTGCATTTCGAGGCAATTGTCAAAAACCCGGAGAACATGATCATCGATGTCGAAAAGCTGTCGGCTGAAATTGCTCAGTCGGCCTTCGGTTACCAAGCCGTTGATCCGGCAACGGCGAAGACCCCGGCTGAGGGGGGAGGTAGTTCCGGTTTTATCACTGTTCATCCCGAGGCTGCCTATAAAAAAAGTGTGCATAGCGGTGTTGTGGTGGGTGCGGCAGGAAGCAGTGTGCAGGTAATTGCCGGAGGAGGAAAAAGGAGCCTCACTCTTGCCAAAGAGATCCGGGCTTTTGCGGTGGGCGATGTAGATGGAGATGCTTTGGACGAGATCGTTGTTTTAGTCGGCAACAGCCTTGAGATGTATAAGATCGATGGGAAAAAGATCACCAAGGTGGCAACTGCAAGTTTGCCGCCGGCAATTGAATGCCATGCTATCAATATGGCCGATCTCGACCACAGTGGCCGGATGAAGATATATATAAGCAGCACCGAAGGGTTGAATATCTCTTCTCTTATAGTCGACTGGGATAAGGGCAAAGGTTTTCGCGTAGTTACCGAAAATATTCCCTGGTACATCCGCCCTGTTCTCGTTCCAGGCAAAGGCTGGCGCCTTGCCGGACAAAAAAGGGGAGCGGGAAAAACCGAACTGGTTAAAGCGGGTATATATCTGCTTGATCTGAGTGGCGGGACTGTCCCCAGTGCGGGCGAACGACTGCCCCTGCCGGATGGGGTAAATCTCTTTGATTTTGTGTTCGCCGATCTTGATGGCGATGGAGCCCCGGAAACGGTGGCCATTGACAAGAAGGAGCGGCTGCAGGTTTTTAACCGGGCCAATGAATTGTTATGGGTGAGCAAAAAGTCTTTCGGGGGAAGCCTGATCTATCTCGGACCAAGCAGAGCAGGGGCGGTAAATCAGCAAGATCGGAGAAACTTCACCCTTGATGAGGATACGCAACGAGAATTAATCTTTGTGCCGGGCAGGCTTGTTGTCGCCGATGTCGATAATGATGGCCGTCAGGAGATTGTTGTTAATGAAAACACCCTATCCTCCCTGAGTATTTCTGATAAATTGCGCATATATAACGACGGGGTGATTGTCGGATTGGCTTGGGATGGTAGCGCCTTGAACGAGGCCTGGCGGACCGGGACTTTCAGGGGATACATTGCCGGTTTTGGTTTCTCGGTGTTGGCTAAACCTGGTGAAGCCGGACAAAACACCAAAACAGCCGGCAAGAAAATGGAGGTTGGTCTATATGTAGGGCATCTTCCGCGCAGCGGCACATTTGTCGGCCTTCTACCCGGTACGGGAGAAACCCAACTTACGGCCTATGATCTGCAGTTTTCCTCCGGAAAAGCGAAGTGATAAAAACACATTACTGGAGTATAAAAAATTATACCCTCAGGTAAAAAAATCTTGACAAAGGAATTCACCAAGTATAACATCAAGGCATAGCTAAGTGTCTTTGCCGGTTTTCTTCCTGGGAAGGAAGGGTACAGCTGGTGGTCAGCTTGTAGAGCCGGGTAAAGGGAAAGTGGCTCCTCGTAAGAGGGGTGAAAACCTAATCAGGAGAAATAGAAAATGAAAAAAATAATTGCTTCAGCTGTAGGTCTCATGCTCGTTGGCGGTGTTGCAGCAACGACCGCTTCCGCAGCGATTGAGAATCAGTTCGGTGGATACTGGCGTACCCGTTTTACCTATGAAGATAATTTCTCAGGTACAGATACCGCTAGTAAGGAATACGTCGATACCCGTACCCGTTTGTTCTACACTGCCAAGTTCAGTGATGATTTCAAATTCGTCAATAAATTTGAATTCAACACCGGTTGGGGTGATACTACCAAAACTCAAACAGTGACTGTTAAGAATGCCGACGGTACAAGCACAAAATATAACGTCACTAGCGCAGGCCTCGGAGCCGGTGGTGATCTCGGTGCTGACGGCAAGGGCAACTGGAGGGTTAAAAACTCCTATGCTGATTTCAACATGGGCCCCATGGTTAACGCCAAGGTCGGTATCCAAGGTGCGACAATTGCCCGTGGCTTCATCTTCGATGACGATTTCGCAGGCGTGATGCTTACCGGTAAATTTGGTCAAGTGAGTGCAATAGGTGCTTGGCTTAATTTGTCCAATGAGGATGTCGTTGCTATTGATCAGTCCACTTTTGCAGGCCTGGATCAGAATATTTTTGCGGCATTGGTACCCGTGAAGATTAATGATGGCATGAGTGTTACCCCGTACTTCGTTTACCACAAAATTTCAAACAATGAAGCGTTCCTGGTCACGCAGGATGCTGATAACTGGTATCTCGGTGTCGATGCCGACTTGAAATTCGGTACGGTTTCCGTTTGGGGTACCGCTATCTACAACGGCGGGAAAATTAATGATGTTGACAACAAAGGATACCTGGGTGCCGTTGGTGCTGATGCCGGTATAGTTCATGGCCAGTTCTTCTACGCCAGTGGCGATGACGGCAAAGATGCCGCAGAGAATGACGCCTTCGTGTCCGCTCCCGGCAGATCCTACTACTGGTCTGAGATCATGGGCTTAGGCATATTTGATAATAGTGCCTCTAACGGATCACCTGCTGACGGTATCAGCAACGTCTGGGCCGGCAACGCCGGTGTGACCTTCAAGCCGATGGATAAATTGAAACTCACCGGTGATGTATGGTACGCCTCCCTCGCTGAGGACAATAAAGCCGGCGATAAAGAGCTGGGCTGGGAGTTAGATGGTGTCGCCAGCTATAGCATCTATGACAACCTGACCGCTGATGCTGTATTCGCCTATTTGTTCTCCGGTGATGCAACAGGTAAAGAAGATGTCATGGAAGGCGGCGTGCGTTTGTCCCTGAAGTTCTAATTACCGACAAGCATACGGCTTAAAGTAATTACGTTGTGCAAGCCCGGTGGAGAATATCTCCGCCGGGCTTTTTTTGTTTATAGTACGGTAAAGAGCAGCCAGCACAGCGCCGCCGCCGAAGTTAACGCTTGATTTAGAAATGGATTAACATGCAAAAAAAGCATGAGTGTTGGCTCATTCTCGCCATGGTGATGACCGGAGTCTTCCTTTCCACCATGGACAGCGGCATGCTCAACGTTGCCTTGCCGACCATCATGCGTTCTTTCGGTCTCAGTTTTGAACATGCTGAATTTATCGTAACATTCTACCTCCTGACGATAACCGTCACCCTGGTTTTTTGGGGGCGTTTCGCCGACAGATGGGGGCGAGGTACTATTTATCTGACTGGTATGCTGCTGTTTTCTCTAGGTTCTCTGGCTTGTTATTTTGCACCGAGTTACCCTGTCTTACTGGTAAGCCGCTTTTTCCAGGCCTTGGGGGCATCAATGATGATGTCATCCGGCCCGGCCCTCATAAAAATGGTTTTCCCCGCCGACCATCTTGGTCGCAGTCTTGGGCTTGTCGGGATTGCCACCGCCTGCGGCCTCCTCAGCGGGCCTTTTATCAGCGGAATAATGCTCAGTATGTTTTCCTGGCGGGCTATTTTTCTGGTCAGTTTGCCGGTCAGCGTCACGGTCTTGCTTCTTGGGCGGTTTTTTATCCTCCACCGCTTGCCGCCGGCAGGCTCAAGGGCGCTCTTTGCCTTTGATTGGCTTGGCAGCTGCTGCTGGGTTACCATCGTTGTTCTCGGTTTGTCGCTTTTCCACAACCTTGAGCGATTTTTCTCTCTTTATCATAGTGTTACCTTTGCCCTTTTCGTTGCCTTAGTCATTGCTTTTATCCGGGTAGAGAAAAATGCGGCCAGCCCGATTCTGCCGATCGGTCTGTTGCGCAAAAGGTTCTATTGGGTGGCGGTGCTTACTGCGGCAATTTCCTTTGCGACCATGTTTACCGTCTTGGTGTTGGTGCCTTTCTACCTTGAATATGTGATCCGCTTACCGGTTGAGAAGGTCGGTCGAGTTATGATGGCGGTGCCGGCCACTCTGATTGTTCTTTCACCACTTTCCGGTTGGCTGTACGACAAGATCGGCGCCAGGTTTTTAACGACTGCGGGGCTCGGGCTCTGTTGCCTGGCGCTCCTTGGCCTTGCCACTCTTTCAGCCGACAGTTCCATGGCCGAGGTAACAGTCAAACTCGCCCTGCTGGGCGCCGGGCAATCGGTGTTTCTCTCGCCGAACAGCGCCTCGGTGCTTTCTCAAGTAAGTGAGGAATATGCTGGGATTACTGCGGGAATCCTGGCAACAGCCAGGAATTTCGGCATGGTTGCCGGGGCAACGCTTGCAGCCGCCCTGTTCTCTTGGTGGTTTACTTTCTATAGTGGTGGCGCGCAGTTGGCGGATTATACGCTCAGTGACCGCAATGCCTTCATCCTCGCACTCAAAACCACCTTTCTCATGTCGGCCTGTTTGGCTTTGCTGGGAGGAATTCTTTCAGTGCGTCGGGGCTGAAGGTGTTTTCGGCAGAGAAACCGTTGCCACAGTACCGGCGGCTGCTCCGTCCTGGATATTGAAATGTCCACCATGTCCCTGGATAATCTGCTCAACAAGGGCGAGGCCCAGACCGTTACCATAGGTTTTGGTTGTGAAGAAGGGGTCTTTAACATGGGGGAGGGCTTCAGCCGGTATCCCCGGGCCGGAATCGATCACCTGAATAGTTACCTGAGCATCGTCTTCTTGAGCGGTTATCTGCAGAGAGCCGCCGTTTGGCATGGCTTCGATACTGTTTTTGACCAGGTGTAAAAACACCTGGCGGATTTTGTTTTCATCGACGAAAAGAGATGGGCCGGCACCATCCAGATTGAGGGTGTATTCGATCTTGTTATGTTTCATCGTCATATAAAAAATCATCATACTTTTCCGAACGATCGAGAAAATCGGCCGACTCTCCAGGGCGAACTCCTTGTCCTCGACAAAGCTGAAAAGGTCTTCCAGTATATTTTCAATTTTATTGGCTTCTTGGGTAATAATGTTGAGAAAATTCGTGACATATTGATCGGTTACTTTTTTCGCTAGAAGCCGAGAGGTGCCGCCGATCGAGGTCAAAGGGTTTCTTATGGCGTGCAGCAGTTGCGCCGACATATGGCCGATTGCCGCTGTACGTTCCGCTTCGATCAGCAGATCCTTACTTTTTTCAAGCTCCTGGGTAACGATTTCCAATGCCTCTATTTTTTCAGTCATTGTTTCATAGAGTCGACTGTGCTCAATAGCAAGGCTTGCCTGACTGGCAAATATTTTCAGACCGCTGATATCCTCGTCGGTTATTGGTGCGTCGGTAATGAAGTTATCGACAATCATCACCCCCAGCGCTTTTCCCGGCGCATATAACGGCACTACAACAAAGGAAGATGCACCGAGAGTGCGGAGCAGGTCCTCGGGTACCCGGCATTTATCGGCTTTACCGTTTTGCACGTGAATGGATTCATTGGTGTGGCTGGCATGGATCAGTACATGGTCATGGTCATCGGGCGATATTCGCAGGGTTTTAATAATCAGGTTGACCGCCACATCGTCGTTGATCGATTTGCCCTGAATGTCTTCAAGAATATCGTCGAGCTGCAAACCTTTTTCTTTGATGGACCGCCACACTCGACCGGCTTCCTCCCGTGAAGAGGGGCCAATGGCAAGTTTCCCTTCAAGAAAACCGTTGCTTGTATTAAAGAGGGCGAGGAAGGCTCGATTGAATCGCAGACCGTCCTCGGAGGTAATACCGACCAAAATTGCCTGAAGGATGCCGCGCAATTCCACAGTGTTGAGGTAGGCTGTGTTCATCTTCAGGTTAAGATGGTGGAGAAAACGCATCCGTGTATTGGTTTTCTGCAATTCTTGCTGAAAGATAAGACTGTTTATGGCGAGTCGTCTTTTTTGCAGCGTGCCTTGGACGGTGTGGATGAACTGCTTTATATTGACAGGTTTTATCAGGTAGTCATCGGCACCGAGGCGTAAGCAGTTGAGGGCGACCTGTATATCGGTTGTTCCCGTGACCATAATAATTCCAAGGTCGGGATGCGTCGGAGCAATATCTTCGAGGATCTCATTGCCATTTTGGTCGGGTAATTCGATGTCGAGGAGAACGAGAGCAATCTTTCGAGTGTTCAGAAGTTGATAAAATTCATAGGCATTGCCGGCCTTAACTACCGGGAAGCCCTGGCTGCCAAGGTAGTGGGACAGGAGAAGGAGTATCTCCGGCGAGTCATCAACAACGGCAATCACCTCATCGGGACCAAGAAGCTCAGAGGTCGGCAATGATGGCAGGGTGTGTTGTGCAAGGAGGATTTTGACCATAGGAGTTGCCGAAAAACACAGGTGCGTAGGTCTACAGAAATAATCGCCTGTTTTGTTGTAGCAAAATTAACTGTCTTCTGCAAAAGTTTTCGTTCGGATTATTCTTAAGGTACGTCGGCTACCTTTTGCAACCGCAAATAATGCCACTTTGAAAGCTTTTGCCCGGCACAGGTGAGAATCACATTACCCTGGTGGGGATTCTGTTGTATAGTGCGCCACTGATTTCGTAACGTAGGAGTAAGGCCGGCAATGATGGAACTTCATGACATATTTAAGGCGGGCGGGGCATTGTCTGCGGGCCTTGCGGGTTTTGAACCGCGCGAAGGGCAGCGGCACATGGCGGAAGCGGTTTCCTCCGTTTTACGCTCCGCAAGCGGCGAGGATATCGCTGAAGGATCGGCCAAGACAATCGTCGTCGAGGCCGAGACCGGTATCGGCAAGACCCTGGCGTACCTTGTCCCGGCAGTCTTGTCGGGAAAGAGGGTGGTGGTGTCTACCGCTACCCTTAATCTTCAAGATCAAATTATTGAAAAAGATATTCCACTGGTTGCCCGCATTCTCGGCCAGGATGTCCCGGCACTTTGTCTTAAGGGCCGGCAAAATTATCTGTGTCTGTATCGCTGGTACCAGTATCGGAGCAATCCGCAAATTTCTCTTTTTGCTGAGCCGTGGGTGGAAAGAATTGATACCTGGCTGCAGACTACGGCCACCGGCGACCGGGCTGAACTGGATTGGCTGGGCGAAAAATCGGCAATCTGGCCCAAGGTGTCCAGTCAAAGCAACCAGTGTTTTGGCGGGGACTGCCCTGAGTCGGCCGGATGTTTTATCAATCTCTTGCGCAAACAGGCTGGATCCTGCCGCTTGCTTATCGTCAATCACCACCTGCTCTTCTCCGACCTGGCCCTCAGGAAAAATGGGTTCGGTGAGGTGCTGCCGCGCTATGAAGCGGTGATTTTTGATGAGGCACATCATCTTGAAAATGTTGCCTCATCATTTTTCGGTAAAAGCTTCAGCCACTACCAGTTACTCGATCTGCTGGGTGACATAGAAAACCAGGCCCGGGCTGATCTTCCTCCTGCTTCCGCCGATCGCCTGTTGTCGATGCAAAGTGGCTTAAAGCTGCGAGCAGAAGCTTTTACGCAGGTCTTTCCCCCACATCTGGGGAGATTTCATCTTGAGCCGCTCATCGAAGAAATGAAGAGAGAGCGCTGGTGCGAGGAGGTTGAGCTGCTGTCGACCGGAATAGCAAGGCTTATTGATTGCTTAAAGGAGATGGATGGCAAGGGAGAAGGGTGGTTGCATCTTGCCGGAAGGGCGCACGATCTGAACTGTGTTCTCCGCGAGGTGGCTCTCTTGGGCGACGGCAAGAGTGAAAAATATGTGCATTGGTATGAGAAAAAGGAACGCTCCGTTGCCCTCTCCGCCACCCCCATCAAGATAGCCGAAGAACTTCGGGAGCATTTGTATGCCACGGTCAACTCCTGTGTTCTGACCTCGGCAACTCTTTCCTCCGGCGGCTCTTTTGCCTACATCAAAGAACGGCTGGGCTTGGATGATGCAGTAGAGTGCCGGCAATTCAAGTCGCCGTTTGACTATGCAAGCCGCACTCTCCTCTCTATTCCAGAAGTCGGATTTCCGGAACCGGCAGCCGAGGATTTCACAAAAAGTGTTTGTGCGCGCATTCGTGACATTTTAAGATTGAGTGAAGGGCGGGCCCTCATTCTTTGCACAAGCTATAAGGGCATGGACGCCCTCGCGGCATTTCTTGAAACCGAGCTTGATCATCCTCTTCTTGTCCAGGGAACGGCGTCGCGAAATTCGTTACTCAGGAGTTTTCGTGAAGAAACCCACTCGGTGCTTCTTGCGACGGCAAGTTTTTGGGAAGGAGTTGATGTTGTCGGCGAGGCGCTCAGTTGTGTTATAATTGATAAACTGCCTTTCGAGGTGCCCAGCGATCCGGTGATTCAGGCGCGGATTGCCCGCATCAAGGACGAAGGCGGCAACCCCTTTTTCGATTTTCAGGTGCCACGGGCGATACTGGCCCTGCGCCAGGGCGTCGGCCGATTGATGCGCTCGTCTGCCGATCGAGGGGTAATTGCCATTATGGATGTTCGTCTTTTTACCAAGGGCTATGGGCGCACATTCTTGAAGAGTTTGCCGGCCTCGCCGGTGTCACGGCAGTTGTCTGATGTTGCAGCTTTTTTTAAAAAAGAAAACGATACTGAGGAAGTTAAGCTGATATTATAAGAGAAGAACATGGTGCAGATGGAACCCTTTATTGCCGCGGTCAAGGTAGAGGCCGCAAAGATTGATGAATATATGCGCGCTGATCTTGCCCGTCTGCAACCGACGGTCGACGGTCTGCTGCAGGAGGTTCTCGACTATGGGCTCTTTAACGGCGGCAAAAGGGTGCGCCCCCTGCTGGTGGTCCTAGCCGCCCGACTCTGCGGTAACCGGGACGATGAGGTGTACCGACTGGGCTGCGCCTTTGAGTATCTGCACGCGGCAACCCTGTTCCACGACGATATCATCGACAACTCGGAGATGCGTCGCGGCAAGCAGTCGGTGCATAAAAAATTCGGCATCGTTGCCGCCATTCTCGCCGGCGATTTTCTCCATGCCCTGTCCATGGCAACCGTCGGCCGGCTGGCGGGCGGCCGGGGCCTGGAGGTCTTTTGCCATGCCACAACCGGCATGGTCGACGGCGAGTTCATGCAGCTCCGTAATGCCACCAAGCACAATCTCTCCGAGCTGGACTATTATAACGCCATCATGATGAAGACCGGCCTGCTCATCGCCGCCGCCTGCGAAGTGGGAGCGATCTATGGCGGCGGCACAGCGGTGCAGGCCAAGGCGCTGCGCGACTACGGCGTCAATCTCGGCTGCGCCTATCAGATCGTCGACGATCTCCTCGACTACCTGGGCGATCCGGCGAAAACCGGCAAGGCGGTCGGCAACGACCTGCTGGAAGGCAAGATTACCCTGCCGCTCATTTTGTCCATGGGCTGCGCTGATGCGAAAGATAAAACAAGACTTATGACGATTCTCGCAACAACAACCGAGAGGGCTAAGTATGTTGCAGAAGTCGAAGAGCTCATCAAGAAGTATGATGGATTTTCAACAGCCAGACAAAAAGCGACGGATGCTGTTGAAAAAGCGCTGACAGCTTTGCAGTTTTTTCCAGGTGACAAGGTCCTTTACGAGCGCAACGTGTTGGCTGGTCTTGCACGCTACGTCCTTGCAAGAGATAAATAATCAAATTCAGCCAAGTTACCGCAACCTTTTCCTCTGGGAATATCTCGCGGCAGTGACAGTGTTTTGTAAATGGATCAACTCAGAAAAAAAAGACCTCGAAAAAAGGCAATAAAAAGGAAAAAATCCGGATCTTTTAATGTTAAACGATTTCTCTCCTTCGTCGTTTTACTCCTGGCGCTGGTTTTTTCAATGTGCGCCGTCGGCTATGTGATTTTCTTCCGGACGGTTGTCGCCCAGGAAATACTCCCAGCTCTAAGAAACGCTATTGTCTTTGAAGAACCCGATCAGCCGGTTCACGTAGAAGAACCTGCCATCAAACCGATCAAGGAAACGGTTGTCGAAACGACCGTTGAAACAGCAGTCAACAAAAAACCGAAATTGCCGAAGGTGGCAATCATAATTGACGACATGGGATATGATGAGGTTCTAGGCAATGAAGTCCTTAACCTGCCTTTTGAGCTGACCTATTCCTTCCTGCCTTTTGCACCTTTTACCAGAAAACTGGAAAAAAAAGCCCATATTTCCGGCAAAACGGTATTTCTCCATCTGCCGCTCGAACCAAAAGACAGTGCTTTCAACCCCGGACCGGGGGCACTCTATCTCCACGATTCACCTGAGATGCAGAAAGAGAAGTTCGAAAAGGATTTGCAGGAAGTCCCTCATGCCGTGGGTGTAAATAATCACATGGGTTCGGCTTTTACCGTAGATGAGCTGGCAATGTCCAATATTATTAGCCAGTTGAAAGCCAGTTCCCTCGTGTTTGTCGACAGTGTCACAACCCCAGCAAGTGTCGGCTTGCAGATCGCCCGTCGAGGGGCTGTTAAAAGTATCCGCAGAAATGTTTTTCTCGACAATATCCAGGATGAAGAAAAAATATGTGAAAAACTGGAACAACTCGTGCAAATATCAGAGAAGTACGGTCGGGCAATAGGCATAGGCCATCCCCATCGGGTGACGGTTAATGCTGTTTTGCGGTGTGGTGAGAAGTATCGGGGGCGGGTTGAGTATGTTGGAGTGCCTGCGGTACTGTGGTAGTTACCGGAAAGCTTAATAAAGATTCAGGAGCAGGTAATTGCCCGCAATAAGGCATTCTTCTTGCTCGGTGTTCCCGGGTTTTGTCTGAGCCTCAACAAAGAGACGGAGCACGCCAGCATAAAGACAATAACTAGGGAATGGCAATGATGGCTCGCGAAATCATTTCAGCAAAAAATAGTAAAATATTTGATATGCTATTCTGTCGGGCTAAAGATAATGTTTTCACAGAGCTGGATGGTGAGACGGTGATCCTAGATATTTCTTCTGGTATCTACAATAAGCTTGATGCTATCGGCACTTTTATTTGGAATCAGCTGGAGGAGAAAGGGTCCCAACTCAGGGCTCAGTCAAGAATAGAGACAACATCATGATCTGATTGCAATACATTCAGAATTGAGTTAAACTAAGATGTCTTAGGAGCTGCGCATAAATAAATGTCGCATTTAAGGGCTGATGTAGTAGTTCCATTCGCCATGGAATTCATGGCGTGTGATTTTGATTGCGGCCAGTTCGGCATCTGATACTTGTTGTTTAGTGGGATAAATATTTTCATCCAATGCAGCCTTGATTCTTAGTCCGGTTTTGGTAGTCGTTTGCCCGATCAGGTTAACAACCACATGACGACTCATCAACGGACGACCTCGCCAATTTTGCGTGATTTGGCAAAACATGCGGTGTTCGATTTTATTCCACTTGCAGGTTCCAGGCGGAAAATGGCACACGTGGATCTCGAGCCCCAGACCTGTCGCCAATTCCTGAAGCACCTTCTTCCATAGCCGAACCCGGACTCCATTGCTACCACCGCCATCGGCAGTGATCAATAGCCGCGTGGCTTTTGGGTAGCGCAAGCAGCCCATTTCCTGCCACCAGCGCCGAATGCTCTCAGCCGCGAACTCGGCGGTATCGTGATCAATCCCTACGCTCACCCACCCTTCATTTGCGGCAATGTCTAACACGCCATAGGGCGTGACTTTGCCAAGTTCCTTGTCGATAAAGTCGTAAACATTCACCTCCTCCGGTTGGCCCTTGGGGTGCCACTCTCGTCCTTTGTTGGTGAAGTTGCCAACCAGGTCCTTCTTTTTCGCATCAATGCTGACGACCGGTTCCCCGCAAGCATGAAAGGCCTTCACCGAGGCGTTGATATGCTCGAACTGTTCGTCACGGTCCTCATGTTTACCGCCTTCATGGGTTTTACGCACAACTTGAAGGCTGTAGCCGGTGTTTTTTAGCAGTTTTGCTACGGATCTTGTGCTGATTTGGTAGCCACCCGCTTGGAGTTCGGTGGCCAGCTTTTCAGTGCTTTTGCTTGTCCAACGCAGTGGTAACATGGGATCACCACGCGTTGCAGGATCAACCAAACGCTCCAGTTCAGCAGCCAAATTCGGATTATTTACCAGCAAGGTCTTGCGCCCTCCGCCTGGTCTTCTTGCACGACCCACAGATATCGGAACTGTTCCATTGTCTGCCGTTTTCTGACTTCGCAATTCGGAGAGTCCTCTCTCAACGCTACGACGTGACAGCCCGCAGGCCGCAGCCACTGTCTTGATCCCTCCATGTCCAAGACTTCTCGCTTCGGTCGCCGCCCAAAGCCGCAAGCACCGCTCATCGAGCAGGGGCTGTAATACCTTGTATTTCTCTCTCACTCGTTCAGTTTCAGGCATGCATATATCTTAGCACATCTGAAAAATATACGACAGTTATTTATGCGTGGCTCCTTGGCGGTCGCCCCAGGTCAGCTGACAGAGCTTAACAGAATCAAAACAGGAGACATCATGAAAGAGAAAAAAATGTATATCAAACCGATAGTAGAAAAAATTGACCTAGCCGTGGAAGAAGCGATCCTTGGAGATTGTAAACTTCAAAATGGATCAGGGCCTAATCAAGGTTTATGCATGAATATTGGTAGCAGGACCAGAGATACCAGTGCATGCCGAGGCGCATCTAAGAGCTAAATAGCATTACTGAGCTCCTAACTCTGTTAAGGTTTCAGTACCTCCCTATGGAATCGGATTCCTCTAAATGGCGACAGAAAGTTGTCACCCATGCTCAACTTTTGCTATTGAGCAGAGAGGTATTGAACCGAAAGAGTACGTTTTCGTCTACGGCTAAAGGGCATAGCATGGCGCCTGTCTTACGGGATGGTGCCAAGGTTACTATCGAAAAATCAGGCGACATAAGAGTAGGTGATGTTATTCTTGGCCTTTCCGGCACAAAACTGCTCATGCACCGGATCAAGAAGATTACTTCTTTGGGTGTTATCTCACAAGGTGATGCGTTACCATTTCCGGATGACCAATCGATTCGGAACAATGATGTTCTTGGCCGTGTTGTCGCAATTAATGGTAAAAGCAACGTTATACATTTACGGAGGCCATATAGTACCTCCATCGCCTGCGGAGTTGCTTTTCTGGTACGGCAATCGAGGCAAAGTCGATTTTTGCGAGCAATCTATAGGAAGATAAAAAGTATTTCCGTCCTTCTCAGAATGGGATATTCAGGATAATTAGTATGGCGAAAAATTATACTCTTTCAATCGGTGATCTTCGAATTCTTGCCAGCCAATCCACGAATCGTAGAGAAATCTGCATTGATCACGCCATGAATACGTTCAAAATCGAAAATCTTCATGGTAAACCTGACCTTCATTTTGAAATCAGTGGTGCTCATCACTACCCTTCGTTCGAGGGTTACAAAAAGGTATTTATAACGAGCCCACTTGGGATTTGGTCTGTTTATGCGAGCAAGGATCGCAATCAATTCCTTATTTCATTGCAAAACGACGAAAATCTTTCACCATATCAGATAATTACAGCAGACAACACTTTTCCGAATTTTACCATTTTTCCCGGCACAAACGATCCTGTCTGGTTTTGTTATCCCCTGGAAAAAATGGCTATAGCAGCTCATGCCAACATTAATAGAGTGGGAATTATCCTGCATGCGGCATGTATTGCCATAGACGGCAAAGGCTATCTTTTCTCAGGAACATCCGGAGCGGGAAAATCGACAATATCAAATATATGGAAAAAGGTCCCCCAGACTTTTAATGCTTAAATGATCTCTGGCCGGTAAACATCATGGCAACTTTGGGTTTGGCTTCATTGCAGGCCTCAATGGTTTCGAAGTCTCGTTGGGATCCACCTGCTTGGAGGATGGCCGAAACTCCTTGGCCAATACCGACGTCGGCACCGTCTCGAAACGGGAAAAAGGCATCCGAAATCATTACCGAGCCGGGCAGTCCTGCTCCATCATAATGCACCTGTCTGTCAATTCCCTCTTTCTCCGTTTTGTCACGCTTGCCTTGAAGAATAGCCAATGCAAGATCAGCATATCCCATGCCATATGCATCAAAACAAAGGATATCAGCATATTTTATATATGCCTTATGCACCGCAATCTCGGCCACGCCAACCCGGTCTTGTTCGCCAGTTCCAATTCCCACCGTGCAGCCATCTTTAACATACAGCACTGAATTGGAAGTAACGCCATGTTCTACTGCCCAACCAAAGATCATGTCTTCGAGTTCACGTGCCGTAGGCTGACGTTCGCACTTGTATTCCCGACCCTGCCAGGTCGCGGTGGCAGGCTTCAGGTCTGCAGCACTGCGGATCGAGTTCACTGCCGACTGCTGGACAATTATTCCACCATCGATAAGGCTCTTGAAATCAACAAAGCGAAAGTTTTCAAAATCGCTGAGTCTGTTTATTCCGCTAATCCGGATTATTCGCAGATTTTTCGACTTTTTCAAAATGTCCAGGCTGCCATTCTCGAATTCCGGGGCACAGACCACCTCGAGGTAATTGCCGGCGAGCATCTCCGCCGTTTCCTTGTCACAGGTGCGGTTCAGGACAACAGCCCCGCCGAAAGCAGCGATACGGTCAGCGCGTAGGGCACGGTTGAAGGCGGTTGCCACTGTGTCACCGTAAGCTGCTCCACACGGGTTGTTATGCTTGAGGATAACCGCCGCCGGTTTATCCATCAGGTATTTGATGATATTCAGGCCGTTATCGACATCGGTGAGGTTGATTTTGCCTGGATGTTTGCCGACCTGGAGCATATCCTCGACGGCGATGGAGGAGACCAGCCCATTGCCGGGATCAATAAAATGACAGTTGCCGAGGGTCAGATTGCCGTTGACCAGTTCATACAGGGCGGCCTCCTGGTCGGGGTTTTCACCATAGCGGACGCCACGTTCATCAATGGTCCCGTCATCACCTTTGATTTTCCAGGTTTTCTTGCGGTAAACGAGTTTTTGGTCACCGAAGGAAATGGTCATATCCATCGGGAAACTGTCGCCGAGTATGGTTGAATACATTTTTTTAAGATCACTCATGAGTTCATCCTTTGGTCATCAATGGTTTGTTGGCGCATCTTAAGATTAAGCGCTAAAATGTAAAAAGCGATCCATCAGCAATCAGTGCTGAAGGGCGGCAATGTCTTCCCGGCTGCAACAGTTATATCCGACAAGCAGCAGTAGGGGCCGACAGTAGCGTTATCTTCAATCCCGCAGTTACGCAAGATGGCGCCCTGCCCTAGAGTACAAGAATGGCCGATTCGGCTCCCATCGGTAATACGGACTCCGGCTTCAAGTACGGTGTCGCGGCCTATAATGGAATCAGGAGAAACCGTGATGGTTTCGGGACTAAGCATGGTGATACCTTGCAGCATCAGTTCGCGGTTTCTTCGTCGCTGCAATTCCCGCTGAGCGTCGGATAGCTCGACCCGTGAGTTGACTCCGAGAACCTCGGTGGGGGAAGGGACAATGAATTTCGAAACCGGAAGGCCACCCTCAACAGCCTGCTTGACGATGTCGGTAAGATACACCTCATTTTGACTGTTATTGGTCCCTACCTGCCGTAATGCCGAAAAAAGGAATGTTTTGTCAACACAATAAATACCGGCGTTGATTTCCTTGATTTTTAGCTGTTCAAGCGAGGCGTCTTTTTGCTCGATGATGCCGAGCAATTTTCCCTCGTTATTGGTGAGTATTCGGCCGTAGTTGGTTGGATTGTCAAGAAGCGTGGTCATCAGTGTCAAAGTCGTCCGGCGGTTTATATGGGTTGAGCACATCTGCAGAAGAGTCTCTGTTCTGATAAGAGGTGTGTCGCCGCAGAGAATGAGTACCGTGGTGTTGTCTTCCTTAATTGCCTTTTCGGCGGCAAGTACCGCGTGACCTGTACCGAGCTGCTGTTTCTGGATGACAAATTCGCATTTGGAAGCTTGCAGCGCTTTCTCGACAGCCTGGCCCTGGTGGCCGACGACAATCACTGTGCGGGTTGGCCTGAGGGGGAGAACGGCGTTAACAACATGCTGAACCATCGGGGCAAAAAACACCTCGTGCAAAACTTTGGCTTTAGCAGATTTCATCCTGGTGCCTTTGCCGGCAGCGAGTATGACGATGGAGAGCAGGGGAGATGTCATGTACAAGATCCTACATTACTTTTTTTTAGGTGAGATTGGGAAAGTTGCCAAAGCCAATCCACATAGCATGGTTATAAAAAAATATACCGAGCTTTGCAAGCGACTTCAGGAAAGAGGAAGCAGTATGCCGTCTTTCAGTTCAAAAATTCGGTCGGCAAGAGCAAGGGTCGCCGGGCGATGGGTAATAATTATAACGGTCCGTTCGCGCAGTGTTTGCTGATTGTCGCGAATAAAATCGGTTTCCCCTTCAGGGTCGAACATGGCAGTGGCTTCATCGAGTATCAGGATAGCCGGATTCTTGAGCAAAGCCCGAGCAAGAGAAAGGCGCTGTTTCTGGCCGCCGGAAAGTTTTATGCCTTGATCGCCGATGCGGGTGTCAAATCCATCAGGGAGTGCTTTTATAAACTCGTAAGCGTGTGCTGCTTTTGCTGCTTTTTCAATGTCTGCCATTTCGGCATCGTGTTTTCCGAACAGAAGATTATCCCTGAGTGAACTATTACGCAACAGGACATTCTGTTGGACCAGGCCTATCTGTGAACGGAGACTTTTAAGGGTGACATCATGGATGGCACAATCATCTATGAAAATGGTTCCTTGCTGCGGAGTGTAGAGGCGAATCAGCAGGTGCACAATCGTGCTTTTACCGGCACCGTTTTTCCCAGTTATTGCGATCGTTTCACCAGGGTGAATTTCAAGATTCAAGGAGGAGAAAAGGGAGTTTCGATTGGGATATCGAAAGGACACATTGGAAAAAACGATCTTGCCTTTAACCGGCGGCAGGATCTCTCCGGATAAAAAGTTTTCTTTGTGCTGTGAGAAAACATCGGTAAGCCGACCGGCAGCGGCCAGCGCTCGTTGTGTTTGTCCGTAGGCCTCAGCCATTGAACTTATCGGCCGTGTAAGGAGCAAACCATACAGCATCAAACTGACAAAATTACCGGTACTGAGATTGCCGGCCATGAATTTTTCCCCAGCAAGTAACAGAAAGACAATGATGATGGCACTGGAAAGAAATCGGGTGACCGGAGCCAGGCGCGATTGGGCTGTGATATATCTCTTGGTTGTTGTGAGAAGAGCCTCATTGCTGGTCTCAAACCGAAGAGATTCAAAGGATTCGCGGTTGAACGATTTAATGAGCGGTAGAGTACCAAGATTTTCCTCAGCGATTGAAAAAGTAGCACCGTATTGTCGCATCAATTCCTGGCTGAGAGGGCGAATCTTGCGACCAAGTATTTTGGTGATGAAAACAAACAGGGAGATAAGCAGTGTGCTGAGGCAGGCTATCAGGGGATTGATCAGGTACATGCAAACAATCGCTCCCCCGGCAGTAATGAAATGGGGGATGAGCCCAACCAGGGTGTTACTTACAAAGGTGCCGATAACCGAGGTGTCATAGGAAAGCAGAGAGAGGATCTGGCCATGTTTGCGCTCATGGAAAAAACCGAGCGGCAAGGATTGCAGGTGCGAATAGAGCAGGTTACGAAGTTTGATGACCATACGCTCGCTGGTTACTCCGGCAAGAATGCGGCTGTAGTATCCAAGTGCTGACTGGAGTAAAATGAGGAGTAACCAGGCGATGAGAATTTCTTGGTAATTTAAGGAGATTTTCGCTGATCCATGGACCAGAACCTCGGAAAATTGACCGGCAAGCCAGGGAGAGAGCAATGAGACGAGGTTTTCAAATAGCATGAGCCCGACAAGAGCAGTCAGCGTTCTCGTAGAAGGAGTCGTTTGTTGAAGCAGGGGAGAGAATCGTGTTTTAAAGGGAAAAATAGTCATCGCGGTTGCCAATAGAAGTTCTGTCAAGAAACAGTTATCGGCACGATACCATAGTCGAAGATGGAATGTAGTAGCATGTTCGGAGTTTCGAAACGCCAAAAGCCCCTGAGAGGATTGCTCTCAGGGGCTTTTGGTTAGAAAAAATCGGCGGTGACCTACTCTCCCACACAGTTACCCATGCAGTACCATCGGCGCAGAAGAGCTTAACTTCCGTGTTCGGAATGGGAACGGGTGGATCCTCTTCGCTATGACCGCCGATAAAGCGGTGTTCGTAGGGCAGGGGACGATGAGTTGTCCAGATGCCTTACGATATGTAATTTTAATCCCCTTGAGGGGTATAAACTTCTCTAAGGTATTCTCTCTGAACAGAAGAGAGAATACCTAGAGTCGCTAAATAATCAAATAGTAGAGTAATTCAGTAGAATAATGATCAAAAAAATATGGATAAGCCGCACGGCTGATTAGTATCGGTAAGCTGCATGCATTACTGCACTTCCACACCCGACCTATCGACGTTGTAGTCTCCAACGAGCCTTCAGATGGCTTTACACCATGGGATATCTTATCTTGAAGTAGGCTTCCCGCTTAGATGCTTTCAGCGGTTATCCCTGCCG
>JBBQVT010000035.1:0-30562 GCA_038211245.1 Desulfobulbales bacterium
GAATGCTTATAAAACATGGCAGACGATAATAAATAATCTCAGTAAAAAATCTCAGCTTTCAGGTAAGATGAATAAGACAAACAAGACCAAAATAGTTGCTACCCTTGGACCAGGTATTAATAGTACAGAAAAAATTGTCGAATTAATTCGGGCCGGTATGAATGTAGCCAGGATCAATCTCTCCCATGGCGAAAGAGAAAGTCATGCCGAGTTTATTGAGCAGGTCAAAGAAGCGCGACGCATTACCGGGACGTATTCGGCAATTCTCCTCGACACCCGGGGACCGGAAATTCGGGTAAGTGACTTGAAGGAACCACTGATGCTCAAAGCCGGGGGAACGCTAATTATCACCGCCGGGCCAACCAACACCTCCGAAAATCGTATCGGCGTTAATTATCCCGGGCTGATCGATGACGTACAACCGGGCAATCGGATTCTTCTTGACGATGGTCAACTTGCGCTGCGGGTCGAACGTATTATTGCAGGCGAGGTGTATACTACCATACTGGTTGGCGGCAAGCTCTCCAGCCGCAAGCGGGTCAGTCTGCCTGATTGCGACGTCAACCTGCCCTCCCTGACCGAGCAGGATAAATTGGATATTGCCTTCGGGGTTAGCCAGGAAGTGGACTTCATTGCCACTTCCTTTGTCAGAAGAGCCGAAGATGTCTGGGCAGTGCGAAAGATAATTGACGAAAACGACGGCAAGCAGGCAATAATCGCCAAGATTGAGAGCCGACAGGGGGTCGAAAATCTCGCAGAAATCCTCGAGGCCGCGGAAGGATTGATGGTGGCCCGGGGCGATCTCGGGGTGGAAATGCCCGCCGAAGAGGTTCCGATTATCCAGAAGAAAATAATTCACGCCGCCAATCTCGTCGGTAAACCGGTTATTACCGCCACCCAGATGCTCGAATCGATGATCAGCAGCCCCACGCCGACCCGAGCTGAGGCGAGCGATGTCACCAATGCCATCTATGACGGCACCGACGCCGTCATGCTCTCAGCGGAAACGGCGGTAGGTGCCTATCCGATCGAAGCCATCGAATTCCTGGTCCGCTGCGCTCATATTACCGAAAACTCCCTTGACTACAAGGCGATCCTTGCCGCCGGGGTGCGGCATAAGCGCCAGACCATAACCGATTCGATTTCTTATGCCTGTTGCGCCACCGCCGCCGATCTCGGGGCCGCCGCAATCATCACCTCCACAACCTCCGGCTCAACCGCCAGAATGGTCGCACGACATCGGCCCAAAGCACCGATCATCGCGGTCAGTCCAAGCCTGGAAAGCCTCAGAAAATTACAGCTTATCAGGGGGGTTACGACCATTTTTAGCGAATGCTCCAGCACCATGGACGAGCAACTGGATAAATCGATCGCAGCAGCGCAGCAGGCTGGATTTATCGACAATGGCGACCTGGTGGTCATTACCGCCGGGATGCCGATCGGCACGACCGGCTCAACCAACATGCTAAAAGTCCGCACCGTTGAAGATGCCTGTTATACCGGCCAGGGAACCGGCGGGAGTGTTGCCGAAGGAAAGATCCACGTGATTAAGAAAGAGACCGACTGGCTGGATCTGCCCCATCAAGCCATCGTAGTCGTCAGCGCCACTAATGATTCTATGCGCCAACACCTGCGCCTGGTCCAGGGTATTGTCACCGAAGAGCCCGGCCTCACCTCGCACGCAGCGATTGTCGGCCGGGAACTGAATATTCCGGTCATCGGCAATGTGTTGAACGCGACGACGATCTTTAAAAATGGCCAGACAGTGACGATTGACGGGACCGCCGGACATATTTCCTACGGCAGCGTTTCTACGCGATGAGTGGGGGGCAGACCATCATCATAGGCGGCGGTGCAGCCGGGCTGATGGCCGCAGGCAGAGCGGCCCAGCTGGGTGAGGAGGTTATCGTCCTGGAAAAAATGGCCCAGACCGGACGAAAAATCGGCATCAGCGGCAAGGGTCGGTGCAATCTTACCAACGATGCCGGATTTGACGACTTTTTGGCCCGTTTCGGCAGGAACGGGCGATTTCTCCGCCAATGCTTTCAGCAGTTTTTTGTCCCGGAACTGTTTGCCTTTTTTCAAGACAAAAATCTGGCCCTCGTCACCGAACGCGGTGGCCGGGTCTTTCCCGAGAGCGGTCGCGCCCTGGATGTCGTCCGGGTGTTAAACAGCTGGCTACAGGCTGCAGGGGTCACGGTGCGCACATCGGCTGCGGTATCGACCATCCTGGTCAAAAACGGCCGGGTGACGGGAGTTGTCTGCAATGGTGCGACCCTTGCCTGCAACCAGGTGATTTTGGCCACCGGCGGCAAATCCTATCCACGGACCGGCTCAAGCGGTGACGGCTATGGTCTTGCGAAAAGCCTTGGCCATACCATAGTTTCCCTGCGTCCAGCCCTGGTTCCCCTGGTGAGCCGAGATCCGAAAGTTCACCGCATGGCCGGGCTGGAACTGCGCAACGTGCAGGTACGGGTTTATATGGATGAAAAACGCCGGCTGCAGGAATTCGGCGAACTTGCCTTTACCGGCTTTGGCCTGAGTGGGCCGGTTATTCTCAGCCTTAGCGGCTTGGCCGTCGACGCCCTCGACCGGGGCCAGAAAGTAACCCTCGCCCTCGACCTGAAACCGGCACTTTCGAGTGACAAACTGGATGCCCGGCTGCTCCGCGATCTCGCCGGCCGCAGCGGGGAACCCATTGCCGCAATACTCCGCGGCCTCCTGCCCCGCGAGATGATTCCTCTCTGCATGGCAGCTTGCCAGCTTCCTGAAAATCAGGATACCGCACACTTCCCGGCGAAAATGCGCAATCGCCTGGTGCAGTGGTTGAAAGACTTCCGCATTGAGATAAGCGGCTACCGCTCCTTCAACGAAGCGATCATTACCGCAGGCGGAGTAAGCCTGAAGGAGATTGAGCCCCGCAGCATGGAGTCAAAACTGGTGCAGGGACTTTTTATCGTAGGGGAGCTACTCGATCTCCAGGCCGATACCGGCGGCTACAACCTCCAGGCTGCCTTCTCAACAGGCTGGGTTGCCGGATCATCGGTCTATTGAGGCAAGCAAAAAGACGCGCCGATTAATGCAGTATCGAATGGAACTCCTCGAAAACCTTCTCAATGGGAATGGCAAAACCTAGCCCTTCTGCATTCTGCATACCGAGGGTCGCCACCCCACGCACATAGCCTTTCTCATCAATGATCGGTCCGCCGCTATTGCCCGGATTCATGGCCGCATCGGTCTGCAGATATACCGGTCCATCTTTCTCCAAGGTACGTAAGCCGGAAAAAATCCCGGCGGTCACGGTATGCCGCAGCCCCTTCGGGCTCCCTATGGCATAGATCTTGTCTCCTTGTTGGAGACCTACCCCCGCCGGGGGTTTCTCAAGAAAGGTCCGTTCGGCTGTGTATAATGACAGGAGAGCCAAGTCTAAGGTGGAACTCACTATAAAGCGATTTACGTTAAGTTCCTTGCCGTCGGCAAAAAATATTTTAATTTCAGCGGACTGGGTTCGCCTATCCATCTTGGCCAATTTCCGTTCTTCTTCCTGAAGCACGGGCCAAACCTTTCTTTGTTCGTCCTCGTGCTGATCAATAACCATAGCCAATTGGCTACGGTAAGGGCCATTCGACACTTGTTGGTATTTCTGTTTCCATTCATTTATCTTCTGCTCCTCGAGATTAAAAAACTGCCGCTGTTTTTCAACTCTGCTCCGCAGCTCGGCAAACTTTTTTTCGTCGAACTGAACCACATGGCGATTGGTAACAATATTTTGAGTATTAACAAAAAACCCCGATCCGGTCCCTAATGGCGTTTCGATGGACACCGTCGCGTTCCTCGCCCGCTCGATGATATTGTCCTTCGCCACTGCCGACGGTGGAACCGCCTGTTGCGGTTCGGGAATCTTTGTGAGCCGGACTTGAACAGGGGCGGGCGGAGGTTCGGCTACGGAGGTGCTTTGAACCTTGGTGGCAACTGGAGTCGCCTCCTTCGCTGACTGGACGGGGGAAGAGATCGATTTGTAGCCGGTGAAATAGTAGGTGGTCGCTGCAACCACTACTACCAGGAGAAGCACCTGCAGCAATTTTAATCCGCGGCCTGATGTTTCCTCTCCGGGTCCTGCTTTTTCCTCTGGCATTGCTTTTTGTGCCTCTTCCTCTTTTTTCCGATCGAGGATTTTCTGGTATTTCGCGAAAATCACCCCACAAATATCGCATTCAACAGTATTGTTCTGTTGATGATTACACTTCGGACAATGCATATCTCTTACCGACAGGTTGATTTTTCTCTGTGATTACTCGACAGGACGGCCTTATGCGGGTATCATAGCAAGATCCGTAACATTATTCAATTAACCTCATCCCGACAAACTGAATTTTTATTCACATCCGTTTTTTTAACGACCCCTTGGAGCTGTAACGCCGTGGCACTCATAATTAACCGCAAGGTTTCCCTTCCCGACCACGAAATAACCCTCATTGCCATTCGCGCCCAGGGGTCCGGGGGACAAAACGTCAACAAGGTCGCCAGCGCCATTCACCTGCGTTTTGACATCCGTGCCTCATCTTTGCCGGACATATATAAAGAGCGTCTCTTGGCCATGAGCGACCAACGTTTAAGCGGCGAGGGGATTCTCGTCATCAAGGCGCAACAGTATCGGACCCAGGAAAAAAACCGCGCGGATGCCCTGGAACGTTTGGCCAGAATCATCCGTCGCGCCACCGTCACGGAAAAAAAGCGCACCCCGACCCGGCCCTCCGTGGCCGCCCGGATGAAACGCGTAGAAAGCAAGACCAGGCGCGGCAGGATCAAATCGACGCGGAAAAAAGTCAGTGATTCCTGATCGACCCGCCATTCAACCCACCATTTGGCACCGATCATTGATATCCCCGGCAACCACTACGAATGCCTGATCGTCTATAAAGCGGCAATGGACTGCACCTTGCTGAACCCCGACCTGGAAAAGCTCTATCCAAAAAAAGATTACCATACCCTCTACTTCGGTGAGATTCTTGCCTGTTATGCAACCCCGTAATCTCATTATTGGCTGTTGCCTGCAGTTTTCATACATGGTCCGGTTTTCTTCGCGACGAAAACCGACCACCCTTCCTCCTTCGCCGAACATATCGCCGAATAACGTAAAATCGCCTGCATAAATACATTGCAAATTCTTGCCGGTCCTGGTATTAAGGCTGCTCTTCATCGTGAGTGTCAGACCAGTACATGGACCGGGTACCTTCAAACCAGGGTTTTGCCCAGTGGCAGAATCGTTTTTCATGAAGGTACCGATCCTGATTTACGGAATTGGGTTAATTGCGCAAAACTGGACGGACACGGCTCATCAGCCCCCCTGAGAGTCATCTATGATTCTCTTTTGTTTATGGCTGATTTTTTTTTCCCGGGCAGGCTTTGCACAATAAGTTCTTCTTTGGAATCAACCCTTTCTGTAAAGGTATTACTATGTCTTCTCTGTATGAAACCCCATCGCTTTCTTTTTCCGACATGGGCCTTGCCGCCCCCCTTCTCCTTGCTGTCAGCGACGCTGGATACGAAATCCCCACCCCCATCCAGCAGGAGATGATTCCCCATATGCTGGCGGGCAAAAATGTGGTTGGCCAAGCCCAGACCGGGACCGGCAAAACCGCCGCCTTCGCTCTGCCGCTGCTCAACAGACTGCAACAGGATAAAACCAAGAGTCCGCAGATACTCGTTCTTGCACCCACGCGGGAACTGGCCATTCAGGTGGCAGAGGCCTTCGAAGCCTACGGCAAACACTTAAAAGACTTCCGGGTTTTACCGATTTTCGGTGGCCAGGATTACACCATCCAGCTCAAACAGTTACATCGAGGCGTCCAAGTGGTGGTCGGTACTCCCGGTCGGGTCATGGATCATATCCGCCGCGGTACGCTGAAAACCGAGACCATTCACAGCCTGGTCCTGGATGAAGCCGACGAGATGCTGAAGATGGGCTTTCTCGAAGATGTCAAATGGATCCTTGAGCAGCTGCCCGGCCGAAAACAGACTGCTCTGTTTTCCGCTACCATGCCCAAGACCATTCGCGACATCGCCCAGAAGTACTTGCAGGACCCGGTCGAAATCACTATCAGGAGCAAGACCGTTACCGCCCAGACCGTCAATCAACGCTGCCTCATCACCAATGGTCTGGCGGCAAAACTCTCTGCTCTCAGCAGGATTCTCGAGGCCGAAACCTTCGATGGCATCCTGGTTTTCGTCCGTACCAAAATACAAACCGTAGAGCTCGCCGAGCAACTTGTAGCTCTAGGATATGCGGCTGCCCCACTGAATGGTGATATCCAGCAGAGCCAGCGGCTGCGTACCGTCGATCAACTGAAGGCAAAAAAAATCGACATTCTCGTCGCAACCGATGTCGCCGCCCGCGGCCTTGACGTCGAGCGCATCAGCCATGTCATCAATTACGATATTCCTTTTGATACCGAGGCCTATATTCACCGCATCGGCAGAACCGGCAGAGCCGGGCGGAGCGGCGAGGCCATTCTCTTCATCAACGGTCGGGAACGCTCCATGCTCAAATCGATCGAACAGGCAACCAGACAGAAAATCCAAATGGTCGACCTGCCCTCGACCGCGGCCATCAATAAGAAGCGGATTGACAGCTTCAAGGAAAAAATCACCACCGCTCTGCAGGGCGAAACCTCTTTTTACCGAACTTTAGTAAACGAATACCTGAACGAAAATCAGGTGTTGCCTGAACAACTGGCGGCAGCACTGGCCCTCCTCGCCCAGGGCGGTCGACAGCTGCTCCTGGAAGAGCAGAAGCTCCCTTCGATGGCCGTGCCGGAACAGCGCTATTCCTCCACCAGTCCCAGAGTGAAGGCCAGGCCCGCCGGCCGAGCCTCGAACGTGCAGTTACCACCTGAAGAGGGTATGGAGAGGTTTCGCATTGAACTCGGCAGCGAACATGGGCTCAAGCCGGCGAATATTGTCGGCGCCATTGCCAACGAGGCCGACATCAACAGCCGCCATATCGGGCGAATCGCCATTTACGATTCCTACAGCACCGTCGATCTCCCCTGCGGCATGCCGGACGATATTCTGCAAGTATTACACAGAAGCCGGGTCGGCAGCAAAACCCTCCGGATCCAGAGGCTTGGCGCCGACATAGAAACTCCCCAGGCTCCTGCCGGACGCCGGAAGCCCGAGAGATTCAATGCCGCTTCCGCAGGAAAAAGCCGGAAAAAAGCGGTTCACAGCGGTCCGGCACTTTAAACTTCAGCTGGGGACAAAATGTAATTCTGTCCCTCAGAATGCGGAAATGCTGCAGCACACCTTCTGTCATATTCCCGGCATCGGCCGAAAAATTGAAACAAAACTCTGGGAGACGGGTATCACCACTTGGGACAAGTGGCGGGATCCGTCGCCCATCCGTCTCTCCGCCATCATCCGTGCCGATGCCGACCACACTCTGAAAAGCTCGGTTGCGGCCCTCAGCAATGATCCAAGCTTTTTCACCAAGCGTCTCGACAGCTCCGAGGTGTGGCGCATTTTCCCCCACTACCGGGCACGTACCGCCTATCTGGATATCGAAACCACCGGGCTTGACGACTTTGCCGAAGTAACCACCATTGCCCTCTATGACGGCAAGGAGGTATTTACCTTCATTAACGGAATCAACCTGGATGATTTTGTCGACGCCATCGGCAAATTTCAGGTAATTGTCAGCTACAACGGCAAGAGCTTTGATATCCCGATCATTGAGAGATTTTTTCAGATCAAACTCAACCAGGCACAAATCGATTTGCGCTATGTCCTGGCGCGTCTCGGCTTCAAGGGTGGGCTTAAAGGTTGTGAAAAAATGCTGGGCATGAACCGTGGCTATCTTGATGGGGTCGATGGCTATTTCGCCGTCCTGCTCTGGCAACGCTACCGGGATTATAGCGACCAACAGGCACTGCACACACTTTTGGCCTACAACACCCTCGACACGGTCAACCTCGAACGTCTAGCAGTTGAGGCCTACAACCGTAATGTTGCCGGCAGCCCCTTTGGTAAAGAACTCGCCCTGCCGTTTCCCGCAGCACCGACAATCCCCTTTCACGCCGATCCCGAGTGTGTCGAACGGATAAAACGATCCCTTCCTTCCTGGTGAGGGCGAGCTACACCTCTATTTCCATTCCCTCTTTGGCAAAAAACACCTCGGTGTCGCCGAATTTCCCCGGTTCACCATAGATAGCCGACAACTCGTCCAGGGTCGCATCAGCCCTGTCCGGATCGTGGTGATATAAAGCCAGTTTTTTTACCCCGGCCCGATTGGCGGCGGCGATGGCATATTCGATCGAGGTATGGCCCCAATTGATTCGTGCTCCATATTCAGCGGCGGTATATTGAGCGTCGTGAATGAGCAAATCGGCTCCGGCGAAAAAGTGTTCGACGGCAAGATTTTGCTCAACGGCCACCTCTTCCCCTTCATAGGCCATAGCCTCATCGTAGTCCGGATGTTTTTTATCGGTGATAAACAAATTGCGAAACGGCTCGGTGTCATAGCAGGTACAAACCGCTTTGCCATTGTAGGTAAAACGGTACCCCAAAGCGGTTATCGGATGGTTGAGCAGTTTAGTCGAAAGGTGCAAACCATTGCCAAGGTCAATGGAGGGGGCCTCCTTTAACCTGATATATTCAATCTTCGAGGCAAGTTCGCCGAGATTGACGGGAAAATAGCGGTATTTCATCTGGCCACCGACCACTTCCTCCAAAGGATCCTCCTCAAAAGACACCGGCCCGTGCACCTTTAATGTCGTCCCGGGAATGTAAATCGGGGTGAAGAACGGATAGCCCATGATATGATCCCAATGGGTATGCGAAAGGAAAATATCCGCCTTGATCGGTCCTTTGGGCAGGTCATTTCCCATCATAAAATTACCGAGGGAACGTATCCCGGAGCCGGCATCAACAATAATAAGCCGGTCGTCGTCGCCCACTCGCAGTTCAATGCAGGCGGTGTTGCCGCCATACTTCTGGGTTTTCGGTCCGGGGCTGGGAATTGATCCCCGCACACCCCAAAAGCGAACTTTCATAGAAACTCCTGTTTTTTGTGACCCGTTACCAATCTGTTTTCCAAGATATAGACACCAAAATTCTGTTAGGGTCTGTTTAATAAAGTTATTATCCCGTCGATTACTCTATCAATCGATGATGGGTTTTTCAAGCTGTTATGGTAGCGAGTGGATTTTCTAGCCCCCTACCCTCTTTCGCCTTGAGTCGTGGATCGGAAATTGATATCCTGTCAATGATAGGATATCCGCAAAATTTTTTCAGTGGGTGCAAGATGCGATCAGGATCATACTTTAACAGAGATTTTCAATACAGTTTAAACGTGTTGTTGCCGTTCATACGGTGGAGGATCGCGCTACTCTGCACTACCCTGCTGCTTCTCGGAGTTTTTTCCCCCACCTCGACCCCAGCACAGCAAGCAACCGACAGCCAATTTCCAGCAAAAGTGCGTTTGCAGCTCAAATGGCGGCATCAGTTTCAATTCGCCGGCTATTATGCGGCGATCGAAAAGGGTTATTTCCGCGCCGAGGGGCTGGATGTCGAACTGGTTGAGGGCAAACCGGGTCTCGACCCGATTGCCGAATTGCTTGCCGGCAAGGTCGACTTTGCCATTGAATCTCCGGCGGTCCTTGTCAAACGCCAGCAGGGCCATCCTCTGGTGGTTATAGCGGCCATCTTCCAACATTCACCGAACATGATCCTCACCCGCCGCGACAGCGGCTTATTTACCCCTCAAAGTCTGAAAGGAAAACGCATCATGCTCACCCCGGAGACCGATCCGGAAAGCATGGCCATGCTGGTCGAAGAAGGAACTCCCCTTGATTCGCTAACCATCCTGCCCCATACTTGGGGCCTGGACGATCTCGTTGCCGGTCGGGTGGACGGTCAAACGGCCTATTCTACCAATGAACCGTATCTTCTGCAAAAGGCAGGCGTCGAGGTCGCAACCATCCAGCCTCTCAGTTACGGCATTGATTTTTATGGAGATTGTATTGTCACCACGGAACATGAGGTGCGTACTCAACTTGAGAAGATTGAAGCCTTCCGTCGCGCAGTCAGACAGGGTTGGCTGTATGCCATGGCCAACCCTCAAGAAATTGCCGAGTTGATCCATTCCCGCTATTCACAGGAAAAAAGCTTAGATCATTTGCTGTATGAGGCTAAGACGATGCGGGATCTCATCCAGCCGGAGTTTGTGGAAATCGGCCATATGAACCCAGAACGCTGGCGGCACATGGCCGCCACCTTTGTGAAACTTGGGATGATGAAAGCCGACCACAATCTGCAAGGATTTCTCTATTCAGAGCTCCGTGAGCAAATCGCCACCGAGAAACAGCATACAATCAACGTGGTGCTCACCATACTCGGCATTTTGGCTTGCTTGAGTATTTTTTTAGGCCTGGCTTTAATGCTTTTCAATCGAAAACTTGCCGATCAGGTTCGTAAAAAAACCGCCTCCCTGGCCGCAAGCGAACAGCATTTTCGCACTTTTTTCGAAATGGCCAGTGTCGGAGTTGCCCAGGTTGACGCACACACCGGACGATACCAGAAAGTCAACAAGAAATACTGTGATATAGTTGGGTACAGTTTCGAAGAGTTGCAAGAGTTGGCTTTTGTCGATATTACCCACCCCGAGGATCTCCAGGGCGATCTTGACCATGTTAGCCTGCTCACTTCCGGCGAGTCTTCCGAATTCACCATTGAAAAACGCTACATTCGCAAAGATGGCGGAATTGTCTGGGTATACCTTACGGTTTCTCCCCTCTGGGCAGCTGGAGAAAAACCCGACTATACCCTTGCGGTTATTCGCGATATCACCGTGCGAAAACTGGCCGAAGAGAATCTGTCCTTTGCCGCAAGGGTGTTTGCAAACTCCATTGAAGGCATAGTCATCACCGATGCCCAGGGAACCATCCTCCAGGTCAATCCTGCATTCACGTCTATTACCGGCTATTCGCCGGAAGAGGCGATCGGCCAGAATCCAAGGATACTTAAATCCGACAAACACACTCCGGTTTTTTATACGGATATGTGGCAGAAACTTGGAAGTGCCGGGCAATGGGCCGGACAGATCTGGAACCGGCGCAAAAACGGCGAGGCCTATCCGGAATGGCTGACCATCAGTGCCGTTAAAGACCAGCAGGGCAATACTACCAATTATGTATCGATTTTTCACGATATCTCCGAACTGAAACGGCAACAGGAGGCTTTGGAGCACCAAGCTCAACATGATGCCCTGACCGGCTTGCCTAACCGGGGGCTCATCAATGACCGACTGGAAATGGCTCTGGTCCGCATGCAGAGACATGGCAACAATGTGGCCCTGTTGTTCCTCGATCTGGACAATTTCAAACACATCAATGATGCCTTTGGCCATACCGTTGGTGACAATCTGCTGATTGAGACTGCCGGCCGGCTTACTGCTCTACTGAGAACCGGCGACACCATGGCACGATTGGGCGGCGACGAATTTCTTGTTCTCCTCGGCGAGGTTGAGCATATCGATATCGTCAGCCTTATTGCTGTGCGGCTCATAGAAAGTTTGAATCAACCCTTTTATCATGGAGAAACAGAATACTTCGTCACAGCCAGCATCGGTATTGCCGTTGCCCCGGAAGACGGCAGCGATGCCGTGACGCTTGTTAAAAACGCCGATATTGCCATGTATCGCGCCAAATCCCTTGGCCGCAATAACTACCAGTTTTTTGCCCCTGAGCTGGATATACATGCGCATAACCGAGTTTCTCGCGAAGCGAAACTGCGCAAGGCCCTGGAACACCATGAATTTGAGTTGTTTTATCAACCTTTGGTGCACATCACCAGCGGTGAAATTATCGCTGCCGAAGCGCTGATCAGATGGCGGCATGAAGGACAATTGATTCCTCCAAGCGAATTTATCCCCTTGGCCGAAGATTCCGGCCTCATTTTGCCTTTGGGCGAATGGGTACTGAACGAAGCTGCCCGGCAGGCCAAGAAATTCCAGGAAGCGGGCTACTGCCTCGGCATTTCGATCAATATCTCTTTCCGTCAGTTTATAGGTCAAGATCTGGTGGCATTACTAGAAAAGGCACTTGCCGCCACAAACCTTGCGCCGGGGCGACTCTATTTTGAGATCACTGAATCCATGGTTATGGGGGATTTGGCCAATGCTCAACGGATCATGGGAGCCTTGCAGCAGCTGGGTATAAAATTTTACCTTGATGATTTCGGGACCGGGTACTCCTCACTCTCGCACCTCAAACGACTGCCCATCGACGGCCTGAAAATCGACGGTTCTTTCATCCGGGATATTGTTGAGAACGCAGAAAGCAGAGCAATCACCAAAGCCATCGTTTCTCTGGCACAGGCTCTCGACCTCACCATCGTTGCAGAAGGAGTGGAAAGTGACGAGCAGTGGAGGGAGCTCTGCCATATAAACGGATTGAAGAGTATGTTGATTCAGGGCTATCTCGTCAGCAGGCCGATTCCGGCCGAACAGTTAGAGTTGCTGTTGCAGCAGGGAAAGTTCGCTTGGAACGGAACAACTGGTTGAGGTTCTAATTGCATTTCTAAATCAAGATGGAAACGAAAAGGCAAACAAGCAGCGACGAGACAGTACCAAGAAGTACGGCGAGGAGCCGCACAGCGCAGCCCGCTGAAGTTAACGCTTGATTTTTAAAAACTTAGTTGACCATGTTCCGGGGTGCATTACCTTGTCATCAAGGTGTTAGGAGTGCCCCTTGCATTACACAGTGAATCCATTCAATGAGAAATTTTCTGCGGTAGATGTGTGTATTACCGAACGTCCAGCTCATGGAGAGCTGGTGCCGATCGAACTCAAAATACAACCTGAAGGAAGATACTATGAAAAAGACGTTGTTTGTTTTTTCCGTTTTTTTAGCAGCGATGACAGCCGGAGCCGCTGGGGCGGCTGAGACGGTAATCGACATGCATCATGTCACCCATGAAGGCACAGAGACTAAAATCGGTGCCATCAAGGTTGAAGAAACGGCCTATGGAACTCTTTTTACCCCCAACCTTTCTGGGTTGACTCCCGGTCTGCACGGCTTTCACGTTCATGCGACCGGCAACTGCGGACCAATGGAGAAAGATGGCCATATGGTGGCCGGTTTGGCCGCCGGGGGACACTTTGATCCGGACAAGACCAATGCCCACAAAGGACCGTATGGCGATGGCCATTTAGGTGATTTGCCGGCCCTCTTTGTCGATGCCTCGGGTATGGCCGTGCATCCGGTACTGGCTCCCAGACTGAAGGTAGCCGACCTGGCCGGCCACTCCCTGATGCTCCATGAAGGCGGTGACAACTATTCCGATGCTCCCAAGGTTCTGGGTGGCGGTGGAGCGCGGGTTGCCTGCGGGGTAATAGGAAAGTAACTGTTTGTCGACTGGGGGCGCTATGTGCACACCGAGCCGACATGAGCCGACATGGAACCTGCCTCCTTCGAAGGTCAGAGGTTTAAAAAAACCTCGGCCTTGCGTATTTCCTCAATCACTCTCTCGCCAATCCCACAAAATTGGTCTGGGGTAAGATTGACTGATTGGCGAAGCTTCTCGACATCCTCTTCTCTGGGGAACGGGTTTCCGGCGTATCCATGGTCAAAAATATTGGTATATATATTACCGAGGGCGACCAAGGCCACCTTCTGACCGATATCGCCCGTTAATTTCGCTACTTCATGGTGACTGCCGATGCAGGTGCTAACAACCTCGTTGAGCTTCCATTTGTCAGCGATCATCAGCCCGACCTCCTGATGACCTATGCCCATGACATCCAGCTCCACCTCATGGAGCGGCACTTGTTCAAATTTTGCTATATTCAGGGCCTCAATATAATCATCGCCAAAGGGTACCTTGCCGAGATCATGGAGTAACCCGGCTATAAACAATTCCTCCCGTTCCATAACCGGGATGCCTTTAACTTCACCAAGAAGTTTGGCACTTACCCCTGCACCTATGGAATGGGCCCAAAACTTGGTGGTCGGAAGTGCCCTGGATTTCTTTGCTCCAGCAACGGTTCGAATAATGGCCGTACTGAGAGCCATGTTTTTTACGGTATTCATCCCCAGCATGGTAATCGCCCTGGTCAATGAGGTGACTTTATTGATCAGGGAATAGTACGCAGAATTAATGAGTTTCAGAACCTGGCCGGCCAAGACCGGATCGAGGGACACAACCTTGTTCAGTTCATTGGGCGACGCATCGGTGCGACTGCAAATTTCCATAACCTTGCCAACGGTTGTTGACAGGCTGGGCATTTTTTCAATGAATCTTTCAATCTCCCGTCGCTGTTTTTCCTTGTGTGAAGCCATGTATTCCAAGAATATTCAGATGGTTAATGAGCAATAGGAAAAGAGAGTGCTGGTGCGATATTGTATAGGAAGATGGGCACAAGGTCAAGGCTCGAAGAGCCTCCTAGGGCTCTTCGGTGCCACGACAAAATCGTACAGCGTCTTTGTAGGTAAGGGTTTTGCCGCCAAAGATATCAAGAGCACTGCCGACGGTGCAATCCAATCGGCCTTTTCCAGCCTCCCGGATCAGCTGGAGATCACCGATATCCCTGACACCACCAGCATAGGTTGTTGGAATAGGAGCCCAGAGCGCCAGCATTTCAACGAGCGTTATTTCAATGCCGGAACACTTTCCTTCTACGTCGGCAGCATGAATAAGAAATTCACCGCAGCACGTAGCCAGCGTATCGAGCACCTCGGGGCCAATGGCCACACTGGTGAATTTTTGCCAGCGATCGGTCACTATATAATAGTTGTCCCCTTTCTTGCGACAGCTGAGATCAAGGACCAGTTTTTTTCTGCCAACAGCCGCCACAAGCCTGTTCAACCGCTCCGTATCAACCACACCATCCCGAAAAACATAGGAGGTGACGATCACCTCGGATGCGCCTTTATCAAGCCATTGCCCGGCATTCTCAGCGGTTATGCCGCCGCCCAGCTGCATGCCACCGGGCCAGGCATTAAGTGCTTCCTCGGCCGCCGTATCGTTTCCCGGCCCGAGCTTGATGATATGGCCGCCGATAAGATTATCGGCCCGATACAATTCGGCGAACCAAGAAGGCGGTTTCGAGGAGATGAAATTGGTCTCGACCGCACCCGGATCGCCATCGTTAAGGGTTGACCCGACGATCTGCGTAACCACTCCACCATGGAGATCAATACATGGCCTGAACTGCATTTTCTCACCTTATTCCATTTCTAAATCAAGCGTTAACTTCAGCGGCTGCGCTATGCGGCTCCTCGCCGTACTTCTTTGTACTGTCTCGTCGCTGCTCGCTTGCCTTTTCGTTTCCATCTTGATTTAGAAATGAAATTACACTATAAAAAAAGCGGGATGCCAATCAGGCATCCCGCTTTTTTAAATCCAAGAAATTGCCTGTACCGCGGCAAAACCTTCCTATCAGACCTTTTTGATAAGCATGGTCGAAGGATCAAGCATCAAAGTAGTCCCGGGATCAAGCTTACAGGAATCGCATTTCAGGATATCGAGCTTCATGGCATCGCCCACCGGCTTGATCAACAGCACGGTTTCGAAGAGGCTGTCGACCTCATGGCAGGGAGCAGGAACCCCGTCGAGACTCACCCGCTTGTCCTCACGATGGCTGACCGCCGAAAACCAAATCATCTTCAAACCCCGGTCGTTCATGAAATTCCGCAAACCCTCAAGAGATGCCTTGTCATTATTGGCGAAATCATATCCGTCAATAATCAGGCATTCGGGTTTGTAGATATTTTGTTTGACCAGATCATCCAACCGCTCTTCGAGAAGGGCTTTACTGAAGGAACTTTCCTTAAAGGTCATGATCATCCGGTTCTTCATGATTTCCGGAATTGATCCAATTTTCTCCCCATCGGTCAGTAAAGAAAGAATATCATCATACCAGGTACGGGTTTTATCCACCCCTTCCCCGATAGCTACATGCAGCACTTTATTGCCCAGCAGCATGCAATCGAGGGCAAATTGCACCAAAATTGCGGTCTTGCCGAGCCCGGCCCTGGCCATAACCAATCCCATCATGGCCTGGACACCGCCCGACTTGTCCTCCAGCCCGAGTGCCCGGAGAGGATTATTTACTACTAACTCGTTGTTTCCCATGGCAGTTCACCTATTTCGATTCTTTATTCCCCCGCATGGCGCATGCAGGTATCAAGCCGGACACACAGTATCCGGACTGCTTTTCTCTTGTTGTAGTCAATAACGCAGCCAATTTCAAGCGTTCTTTCGTTCGTCCTGATAAGCCTTGATCAGCTGATCACTGACACCTTTCGGCACCGGCTTAAAACTCGCGAACTCCATGGTGAATTCGGCCTTTCCCTGGGTAAGAGACCGCAGAGCTGTGGAATAACCGAACATCTCGGAGAGCGGCACCTCAGCTTCAACCGCCGAATAGGAACCTTCCTCGGTGGTACCGATGATCATACCACGACGCTGATTGATGGAACCCATAACCGATCCTTGGAACTCGGTCGGTCCTTCTACCGCTACCTTCATAATGGGCTCTAGGATTATCGGTTTGGCCTTGAGATATCCCTCCTTAAAGGCGCCGATGGCTGCCAGTTGAAAGGCGATATCCGAGGAGTCGACGGCATGGTAGGCCCCGTCGTTGATAACACAGCGCACCCCGGTAATGGCTGCGCCACAGAGCGAGCCCTTCTCAAGACTCTTTTTAAAGCCTTTGTCGCAGGAGCCGATAAATTCACGGGGGATGACACCGCCGACAATACTGTCGACAAATTCGTAATCCCCTTCCTCCAACGGCTCCAAGTATCCGCCAACTCGGCCAAATTGTCCTGAACCACCGGTCTGTTTCTTATGCGTATAACTAAAAGCCGCCTTCTGGGAAATAGTCTCACGATAGGCCACCTGCGGCGCTCCTACGTCAACCAGAGCGTCATATTCCCGCTTCATCCGTTCAACATAGACCTCAAGATGCAACTCGCCCATGCCGGAGATGATGGTTTCGCCGGTTTCATGATCAACATAGGTTTTAAACGTTGGATCTTCCTTGGTAAAACGATTCAATGCCTTGGACATATTCATCTGCGACTTGTTGTCCTTCGGGATTACCGCCAAAGAAATAACCGGTTCAGGGATATGCATGGAGGTCATGGAACAGCTGATTCCCTCGGAGGTAAAGGTATCGCCGGAAGCACAATCGACACCGAAGAGCGCGACGATATCGCCGGAACCGCAGGCTTCGATTTCTTCCATCTCATTGGAATGCATACGACAAAGCCGACCGATTTTCGTCTTCTTGCCGGTTCTGCTATTGAAAATGGTATCCCCTTTCGCCAATTTTCCCTGATAGGTACGAGTGTAGGTTAATTGCCCGTAACGCCCGTCCTCAAGTTTGAATGCCAGCATGATGAGCGGATCATCGGGATCATTGGTGACGGCGAATTCCGTCTCTTCGTTTTTCAGATCGAGCGCCATGTTAACGACGTCGGTGGGACACGGGAGAAACCTCTCGACTGCATCAAGAAGCAATTGCACGCCTTTATTTTTATAGGCCGAACCCATGAGTACCGGGGTAAATTCAAGGGCTAGAGTGCCTTTGCGAACGGCGTCGTAGATGAGTTGGGTATCAATTTCTCCACCCTCCAGCAATGCCTCCATGAGTTCTTCAGAAAACATGGAAACCTCTTCGAGCAGGGCATCTCTCTTTGCTTGTGCCTCGGCCTGGTACTCAGCGGGGATTTCCCTTTCTACGATGGTTTCCCCATTGGGCTCCTCAAAGTATACCGCCTTCATGATGACCAGATCGATCATTCCTTGAAGATCGCTTTCCAAGCCTATCGGAATCTGCATCATGTGGGCATTCAAGTCCAGCTTTTCGCGGAGTTGGCGGGTCACTTTCTCGGGGTTGGCACCGGTCCGGTCACACTTATTAATGAAGGCGATACGGGGAACAGTGTATCTGGTCATCTGCCTGTTTACCGTGATCGACTGGGACTGAACCCCGCCTACCGAGCAAAGCACGAGAATGGCTCCGTCCAATACGCGAAGAGCTCGCTCGACCTCAACAGTGAAGTCAACGTGCCCCGGAGTATCGATGATGTTGATATCAACATTTTTCCAGGAACAATAGGTGGCTGCAGATTGAATGGTAATGCCACGCTCTTTCTCCAGTTCCATGGAGTCCATTTTCGCGCCGACTCCGTCCTTGCCACGAACTTCATGGATTGCATGAATTCTTTTGGTATAAAACAGAATACGTTCGGTCAAGGTAGTCTTTCCCGAATCGATATGGGCACTGATACCTATATTTCTTACTTTCGATAGATCTTTATTCATGGCTGCTGTCCTCTACAACGGTGCCAACCGGTTTAACTTCCGGCCTCGCTTCTAGAAAAGCTGTGGGATGAAAAAAGTAAGGAGCCACAGCAGGCTGCAACTCCTTACACAACTGATTCAGTCGATGATACCAAAGGTATCTATTCGATCCTGATCAATAACAATGGGATTGATACACCACCGTCGGGGGCAGAAAAAAATGAAGTCGTAACTTTGAATTGATAAGCACGTTCGATAACCGCTAAAAATACACCAAGCAACAAATAAAAACCACAAAAAAAGCGGGGCTACATTTTTTTTGCTCAAACGATTCATTTTTCGAAACTATTTTTGATCTCTTGAGCAAGATACTGCTGGCATTCTTTGTTGGCAAGCGTTACTGAATATATTGCGTTTTGCGTTTCATCGGACCCTATTTCCCAGGAGGATGACATGAGTAAAACCATCGAAAACTTGAAGGCTGCTTTTGCCGGAGAATCCATGGCCCGGAACAAATACACCTTTTTCGCGAAGGTTGCCCGCAAGGAAGGCTACCATTATATAGCCAAGATTTTTGAGGAAACCGCTACCAATGAGATGCGGCATGCCAATGATCACTTCAAGCTTCTCAATGGAATCGGTGACACCGCAGCAAATCTGAAAGAGGCCTTTGAAGGTGAGGATTATGAAACCGTCACCATGTACCCCACCTTCGCCAAAGAGGCTGAAGCGGAGGGCAATATGGAGGCTGCCATGCTCTTCACCCAGATCGGCAAGGTTGAAGCGGAGCATCGCCTACGATACAAGAAATTGCTCGACATGGTTGTAAATGGTACGGTTTTCAAACGGGACAAACCGGTTAAATGGAAATGCTCCCTCTGCGGCTATTCCTACACCGGCAATGAGCCTCCCCCCAAGTGTCCCGCCTGTAAACACCCGAAAGAATACTATGAACCGGCCGACATAGAGTTTTAATAGGTACCAACGGTCATGCCCGGTTTTCTCCATTGCCGGGCAATGGCTCTTCCCCAAGTGCCTTGGCACCAACCGTTATGGATGCACAAGAGTCTGAGGATAAAAAGCCATGCTCGGTGAAAATCTTTGCAGTCTGCGGCGCTTGCCAAATCGCCCAACAACCTTGTTCGTTACTGTCTGGGTACTCTTTCTAACCGGTTGCACCCACTCGGCACTCAGTCCATTTGACCGGGCATCTCTGTATCTTTCGCCTGCACCAGCGTCTATAGCGGCCACTAATACACCGACGTTTCTTGTCAGGGATATAGTCCGGCCATTTAATAAAATAGGGACCCCCAGCGTCGGCGAGGGGAGCTGCAACGATCCGGCAATCTATGTCGATTCTGAAAAACCCGCGGTCTATTTCGAAGCCCGGAATTTCACCACCGCAAAAGGTCTGTATACCAATCTCATCTATCGCATACATTTTAAAGAAGTTCCGCTCGGATGGACCTCCCTGAACCTCACTGCCGGCCGCAACCCCGGCCTTCTTTTTATCTATACCCTCAACGAAACCGGAACGCTCCTCCTCGTTACAACAGTGCATACCTGCGGCTGCTACCTTGCCTTCTTTCCCACCGAGGCAATGCCCCGCCAATTCCTGCCGAAGGCTTGGTCGGCAGCCCCCCAGTCGGTTTATGGCTACACCCTGCCGAGCAGCCTGAATATCCCCAAAGAAACCGCTGACAACCGAATCGCCTTCACCTTGGAGAGTGAAACCCACAGGATAAGTGGTGTCACCGTAACTGACAGCGCTACCCGACAAGCCGTTCCGCAGCAGGTAAAAATGCAACTAAAACCCATGGTTGATCTCTACTCCCTCCCGTACCGGGACAAAACCGTGTCTTTTTTCGAAGTTGATGGTTCGCGCAAGGGTTACGTGAAGGACAATACGAAAATGTTGGAGAGGCTCTTGATCAGCTGGTGGGCTTATGACCTCCACGTCGGTGAAGACAAGGCATACAGCACACACGACAAGAGTGACACAGTTTTCTATACCAGCCTCAAATTCTGGGCAAGAAAGGCCTCAGATCTTAAAAATTTCCCGCAATTCCTTGATTATTGGGGCTGGCAGCTGTAGGTATTGCTATTTGAGTTCTACTTTTTAACGTGTCAGAAGCAAAAGCCTGACTTCTCTATGTTCCATGGCTTCATGTTATTCCATCCCGATAGATTTCACGGCCACCACAGGTATTCCTCCAAGTCAATCCGCCTTCGCTCGTCGAATTTTACCCCTTCCTCTTCAAGAAGCTGCCGCTGCAATGGATAATGCAAGGAAGGCCGAGGGGAGATTTCTCCGTTCCGATTAACAACCCGGTGCCACGGCAGGTCATATTTGGCCGAACAGGAATGCAAAATCCAAACGACTTGCCTGGCCCCACCTGGATTCCCTGCGCGAGCGGCAACCATTCCATAGGTTATCACCTTTCCTCGGGGAATATTCCTGATGATCGTGACGACAATGTCAGTGAAAATTGCGGTCATTTTACGTTCCTCAACTCATTGTGGTTGAGATGTTCATGGATTTTGACAATTAAGGCCGTTGACAACACGTGAAGCTGCTGCAACTCATCCTCATCCCGACATAAGGGATTCTTTATGATGAACCGGCCACAGCAGACGGCAAAAACAAGCAACACCCTGCGGATTTGCCCTTGATGCCGATCGCGCGGTAAAAAGGAAATATCTTGCAGAGTCTCCTTCAGGCTTGGTAAGGTCGTTGACGCAGAAGGCACCAAGTAATCGATTTCCGGCAATCGTCCCATCACCACCCCCCAAATATCATGCAACCAATCCTTGAAGTCCACCATCTCCGCAAACGTTTTTCTAAGCTGGAAGCGGTTCGCGATGTCTCATTTCAGGTGCAACCGGGCATCTGCTTTGGTCTCCTCGGCCCGAATGGTGCCGGCAAGACCACCACCATGGAGATTGTCGAAGACATTATCGAAGCGACAAGCGGCGAGATCCTCTACAATGGCCGCCCCCGAACAGCTTCCTTCCGTGAGGAAATCGGCATCCAGTTTCAGCACACCTCGCTGCTCAATTTCCTCACGGTAAAAGAGACCCTGACGACTTTTGCCCGACTGTTCAGCAAGCCTGCCGACACCAAAGAAATCGCCCGCCGCTGCCAATTGACCGACCTTGGAAAACAGCGGAACGACAGACTGTCCGGCGGCCAAACCCAGCGGCTGATGCTGGCTTTGGCCTTGATCAACGAGCCTCGCCTGATTTTTCTCGATGAGCCGTCAACCGGGCTCGACCCCCAAGCCCGCCGCAATCTCTGGGATATCATCAGGCACCTGAAAGAAGAAGGCCGGACCCTGATCCTCACCACCCACTCGATGGAAGAAGCCGAGTATCTCTGCGACGAAATTGCCATTATGGATCAGGGCACAATCATCGCCGGCGGCAGCCCCGAGGAGCTGATCCGCCAATATGGCGGCAGGAGTTCCATTAGCCTGCCGGCCACTATCGATATACAGGATCTACAGGGAGCTGCTATTCACTCAGCCAATCTCGAAGATGTTTTTCTCAATCTCACCGGGAAAAAACTGCGGGAATGATCGCCCCAACAACCAATTTGTCTACCATCAACACACTATGAATCTGCTGAGAATGTGGGCCATCTTAAAGGCCAGAAATGCTGAATTTTTTCGCGATCGTGCCGCTTTTGGCTGGAATTTTGCCTTTCCTTTCCTCATTATCCTCGGTTTCGGTCTCATTTTCGAGGGCAAGGAATTCAAGCAATTCCAGGTCGGCATCTTCCCGCCGGCCGCTGCTGTCGATCTTAGCAATACCACCCTGCCGCAGACTTTTCAGCATGATCGGCATATCATTTTTGTGCCGGTGGCAAACCTCACGGAAGGAGCAGCAAAGCTGAGCCACCACAAGATTGATCTCCTGGTTGATGCCCATTCGCCGACCAATGCCTATTGGATCAACGATTCCTCACCAAACGGCTCGCTCGCCGAGAGGGTCTTCCTCGCCTCCTTCATGGCCGGAAAAACTCCCCCGGAAAAAGGAGTTACCAGCGGTCCACAGATTCGCTATATCGACTGGTTGATGCCGGGCATCCTGGCGATGAACATGATGTTCTCGGCACTGTGGGGGGTCGGCTATGTAATTGTCCGTTACCGCAAAAACGGCACACTCAAACGGCTGAAAGCCACGCCGCTGACTGCCCTGGAGTATCTCAGCGCCCAGATGCTGTCACGCATCTTCCTCCTCATGTTCACCCTTTGTGTGGTGTGGGTTGGCGCCGATATTATCTTTCACTTCCAGGTCCAGGGCTCGAGAATCCTCCTCTTCGTGGTCTTTTTTCTCGGTGGCCTTAATCTCTGCGCCATCGGTCTCGCCCTTGCGGCTCGGGGGACGAGTGAAGAATTCACCAGCGGTATTCTCAACTTTATTTCCTGGCCGATGATGTTTCTTTCGGAGGTCTGGTTTTCCCTGGAAGGTTCATCGCCGCTGGTACAGGGTTTCGCCCAGTTCTTTCCCCTAACACACCTGCTGCGAGCCGCCCGCCGGGTAATGAACGAGGCCGCTACCCTTGCAGATATTCAGGTTGAGTGCGGTATCCTTTTGCTCTCGACCATCATTTTCCTGGGCATTGCCGCTCTCTTCTTTTCCTGGAATGAATGAAGGCAAATGGGGTCAGAGTCAAATTAAAACCTCATGTATCAAAATCTAAATTGACTCTGACCCCATTTATTTCCTGCCTCCTATGTTTTCCTTTAAGCGCGCGAAAGCTCTTCGCGTATCACCCTGCGCAATGCGGTTTCGAGCTGCTCGGAGTGCATGACCTGATGCAGTGCCTGGTTGATCATGGTCTGGTAGCCACGTTCTCCGGCCTTGGCCTTGAAAAATTCGATTACCGCGCTGTCCAGCATGATTGACACCCGCTGTTTGCCGAGTTGTCCGGTCACTGCGTTGGCGAAGGTCTCGCGGTCAACATCCTTGAGTCCGACGCGCAGCCGGGCCTTACGTTCAGAGGTAGGAGAAGAACTCTTTGATTTCATGTTTTTCAGCCTCCCGCATGGAGATAATTCTGATTTCGTTTGCTGATTCGGGAAAAGCAAATGGGGTCAGAGTCAAATTAAAATCTCATGTATCAAAAATCTAAATTGACTCTGACCCCATTTATTGACCCCATTTATTGGAGATTGCATTCACGTCAGTGTAACGGAGAATGTCGTCCACCCGTCGCGATTTTGTACTTCAATGGAACCGCCATGCAATTCTACGATTCTTTTGGCGATCGTCAGGCCCAGTCCTGAGCCACCGAAGGATTGGGAACGGGATTTTTCCACTCGAAAAAATTGTTCAAACAGTCGTGGTAAATCAGCAGGAGGAATGTCTTGACTGGTGTTGGCTATGGTCAAGTTCAATTTTCCTTTATTTGTGCGGGCTGTGATCCTGATTCTGCCGTTTGTTTCGGTGTTGTATTTTGTCGCATTGTCGATGAGGTTAATGAGGAGCTGGAGGATTTTTTCTAAATCGCCGGAGAATCGACATTCCTCTATACCAGTCTCCACAACAATATTTTGTGCTTGCAGAATCTCACGATAATCTTCGAGAACCCGGTCAATGAGCACATCCACTCTGACAGGCTCACGGCTGCAGTTTTCATCTTGTTCAAGCCGCGAAATATCGAGAAGATTGCGTATCAACCAGCTCAGACGCCGCATGGTGCTAAGCTGTTTTTCCAGCTCGCGGTGAATGGATTTCGATGGATTATTGGCCAACATTTCTTCCTGTCCCAACATCAGGATGGTCAGGGGGCTTTTGAGTTCATGGGCGGCATTACTTACAAATTCTTTCTGCCTGGAAAAGGAGTGCTGCAAGCGATCAACCATCGAATTGAGAGAGAGGGATAGGGCATATAACTCATCTTTACTGGAGCCAAGCGGGATCCGCAGGTCCAAGGAATTTTCGCGGATTTCTTTAATTTTATAATTGATGGTTGCCAGTGGTTGCAGTATCCTGCCGGCCAAAAAGTAACTCAACATAAAGATAAAGATACTTGTTGTGAAAATTCCAACAATAAGACGAGTGAGCAACTCATGGAGTTCCAAATCCAGGAACAGCAGGGGTTTGGCAATCAGAACAGTGTACTTTTGTTGTGAAAAGTTTCTAGGCAGCACCAGCACTCTGAATCTTACCGAGTCACTCCTTACATCTTCGAGTTTCTTTGCATCTTGGGGATCAATCCACAGGGAGGTTAAGGGAATTTCTTTTTTAATGAAATACGCTTGCCTGCCTTCTATCAAAGGAATAGCAAATTCTTGAGTTAGGGGTGAGGCAAAGATGACTTTTCCGTTGCTGTCGATGATTTTCAGCCAGTATCGCTGCACGTGCCGATCTTCATGATGGAGATGGGCGTCTTCCCCGAACTCGGAAAACTCAAGGTTATTAAATACAGTTCCGGCAATTTCCGTGAGTTCTCTGTCTATCAGTCTATAGGGTTCCTCAACGAGTTCGACGTACACAAAAAGAGAAAAGATTGTGGCCGTTGTCAGGGCTGCCAGGGAGATCCACAGAGTAAATTTAGTCTTGACCTTCATCTTTCTTCTTTTTCAATAAGATAGCCAAATCCTCTGATGCTCTTTATTGCCGATTCCTGTTCGGGAAAATTGAGTTTTTTTCGAAGATTTTTCATGTGAACATCAATGAAGTTCGACATTCTAAAAGGGTCGAAGTTATCTCCCCAGACATGCTCGGCCAGGGTAAACCGCGAGACTGCCCGACCGCGATTATGGAGAAGAAACTCAAGGAGAGCGAATTCCTTGGTGGTGAGTGTCAATAGTTCACCATCTTTTGTTACCTCGCGGCTGACGGTATTGAGGCGAACGCCGCCGACCTCCAAAACCGGACTCCCGGTATTGCCGCGCCTGAGCAGGGCCCTGATCCTCGCCAGCAGTTCGCCCAAGGAAAAAGGTTTCGCCAGATAGTCGTCAGCCCCGAGGTTAAGGCCGGCAATCTTGTCTTTTATATCGCCTTTAGCGGTGAGCATGAGGACTGGTGTCAGAATGCCGGCCGCCCGGATCTCGGAGAGAACCTCAAGGCCATTCATTCCCGGTAACATAATATCCAAGAGTATCAGATCGTAGGTGTCGTTCCATACCTTTTCCAAGCCTTCCCTGCCGTCGCCGGCAGTCTCGACGGTGTAGTGCTCACTCATCAGTACAGAATTAAGTTTCTCAAGGAGTTCACGCTCGTCATCAATGATAAGGATATTCATCGTTGAACCACCCGGCTATCGGTCCTTGACAGAGTTATTGGCAAATACCGGCGACTGAAAGGAAAGATGCTTGAAACGGAGCGCATGGACGGCTACCTCTCTTAACTGAATTGTGGCAAACTTATCTGCAACAGACCGCAGGATAACCTGCAAAAATGAAGAAATGATGAACATTAGCCCTCTGGAAGATAAATTCTGCCACGTTCGGTGTTGAATTCTTCATCAATTCTTCATAGTCGACCAAGTATATTCCAAATATGATCAAACAAAGACTTATAAAAAAGTCCAACAAAAGATTGAAGTGGAAGATAACAGGGAAAAAAGACAAGAAAGGAGATTTGCGTGAGTCAAGTAGATTTATCTGAAACATTGAGAAGGGTTATGGCAAATGACCAGCTGAAGAAAAAACTCAAAGTGTTCCTCGGTATTGGTTGCCTTGGAATCCTGCTGCTGGGTGGTCTCATTATTTGGGCTGGTGTGGCGACCGTTAAACAAGTTGCAAGCATCGGAGCAAACGTTAACATGCAGGAACAGGTTCAGAATCTCAAGACTGGGGCTCGCACTTTGCCGGCCATGGCAAAGGTCGGCTGCTGGGAAAAAGTGCAGAGCTTACTGGCTGTTCAAGTTTGGCTTGAAAAGCCTGTTGGCGAAACCATCCAGGGCCTACAAGAGGCCTGCTTAGGCTCAGAGGGAAAACCCGCCAAGTGAGAGCATTCACAATTTGAAAAAGTTAAGGATCTGTGGATGAGCGGCTGGCAAAAAATATGGGCATAGAAGGGGCATTGATTCTCAGGGTGGAAAGTGACAGCCCTGCTGCAGCAGCAGGATTGCGATCCACTCGCAGTATCGGGGAGAAGTGGTGCTGGGTGACATTATACTCGCCGTTGGCGGCGTCAAAGTGCAATCATATGAAGATTTGCTGACGGAAATCGAAAAGTTCAGCGTAGGCTCGGAAATTATCCTGACCATCCTGAGAGAGAGTAAACTCTTTGACGACCCCTCAGGCTCACAGCTATCAATTAAGTTTTTGGCTAAAGGCTCATGCATGCGACAACATACTCATTCTGCCCTAAACTCATGTTCAAATTTCCCGATATTATAGGCTTTTATTCCGTCGTTGAGGCAATCCGCCGGGCGAGTGATGCGTTCCTCTCATCTCCCTCTGCCTTGTTTTCCCGCGCCCTTCTTGCCAATCCCCGAGCCATGGGTGCTGCCTGCCCCAGTTCCTTGAAATTGGCTCGGACGATTGCCGACTTGGTCATTCCACCGGACAACGACAACCTTATTCTGGAGCTGGGCGGTGGCACGGGCATAGTGACAAAGGCCTTGTTGCAACTTTACTCTGCCGACAAACTGCTAGCCGCAGCCAATTTTGATTTTTCCGCTACACCACGAAAGAGTATCGGCGCAAAGACACGCCGGCACAAGAGCAAAAAAAGCGTTGTGCCGGCGATGGCTATCAGCTTTCCTTTATGCCTTCGAGTTTCCAGTTCTGGGAACCGGTAGGTCTCGCCCAGGTCCATTCCTCTCGGAACTTAATCGGGTCGGTCATGCTGCCGGAAACCAGTGCGCCGCTCTTGTCATCGACCGTATAATCAAGAAGATTGGCGGTAAACAACACGGTGACGAAGTCTTCACGACCATTGCTGCCGGCCTGAATGATCTCCACTCCACGAACGGCTATGGATTCCAGTTTATTGATATGCCCTTTGCTGCACATTTCGACAAAATGTGCAGCATATTCCCCTGCCAGTTGCTCGCCGAGGAGATGGCGATAGGAGTCGAGTTCCCGCCGCATCCATCCTGCCTGAACCTTAAAAAAGACGTCGGAAGCCACTTCCGTAAAATAGTTCGAGTCAAAATTCTTGTCTGTTTCCTTGATCTGGCTTATGCCGTCATCCAGCAGATTTTCGCCGATAATCAGCGGAGGCGGAGGCTGGGAGGTAGTGTCACTACCGCCACCAAAGATGCCGGATGGCAGGATACTGGATGGCTGAACTCCCTGCCGGGCATATTGGTTAGGTGCCGCATTGCCGGCACCCTGTCGGGATTTGGCAAATTTCCTGTAGAGAAAAAAAGCCAGTCCGCCGAGAATCAACAGGGGGAGAATCCCCATGCCGGAGCCACCGCCCCCGAACATCGAGCCGAACAGCATCCCGCCGATGGCGCCGCCGAGAAGGCCGCCCATCAGACCACGGCCGAAACCACCGCCGGTTGCAGGGGCACCTGCTGGAGCACTCGCCGGAGCTTTGCCGGGGCTTGGGTTTGAGCTGAAAGATTTTCCACCCGACTTGGAACGGGCATCGGCATACTCGGCCGCCAGTCCTCCTTCAATGAGGGTGAACGCGATAAATACCAGAAACATCGGTGCGAATCTCTTGCATAACATTGTCATAGTTTTTTATATCTCCTTTTTCTTTTTAAGTTTTTCCTCAATTGGCGGTTTTCTATTTTTTTGAAACCGCTTAAATTTTAAAAACCGCCTGTGAAGCTGTTATGGTGGGTTGTAGGCTCCGGTTTTCGGCTACGCCTGAAGGGCCTTGATCCGATCCTCAAGGGGTGGATGACTTCTGAACAGCAGAGTCATGCCGCCGCTCTTTGGTCTGATGCCAAAGGCCGCTACCTGATCGGGCAGATGCGAAGGTTCATGATGGACCTGGAGCCGTCGCAGGGCGCTTACCATTTTTTCCTTGCTGGTTAGATAGGCAGCACCCCGGTCGGCAGTATATTCTCTCTTGCGTGAGAACCACATGACGATAATCGAGGCAAAAAACCCAAGAACGATTTCCAGCACAATGGTTACCGCCATGTAACCAAAAAATCCGAGCCCGCCGCTTTCTTTGTTGCTGCTTAGAAAATTATTGATGACACCCGCCGCAAGCCGCGACAGCAAGATGACAAAGGTGTTCAATACCCCTTGGATCAAAGCCAGGGTGACCATATCCCCGCAGGCAACATGGCTGATCTCGTGGGCCAGAACCGCCTCGACCTCATCTTTCGACATGTTCTGCAGGAGCCCGGTGGACACGGCCACCAGGGCGGCATTCTTCTTCATCCCCGTGGCAAAGGCATTCAAATCCGGGGACTCATAGATTGCCACCTCCGGCATGCCGATTTCCGCCTGTTCGGCCAATCGTCGGACGGTAACATAAAGCCACTGTTCCGTCGGATTGCCGGGGCTTACAATTACCCTGGCACCGGTCGATTTTTTGGCGATCCATTTTGACATGGCCAGGGAAATAAACGAGCCCCCCATACCAAATATTGTCGCCATCACCAACAGCCCCGAGGTACTCCGGGAATCTACCCCGAGAATACTCATCACGACACCAAGCAACACGATGATGGCCAAGTTGGTTGCCAAAAACAACACAATTCGAAACACGCTGATCCTCCATTTTTTAAGATTTTCCGGTTCCATAGCCCAAATACATCGGAACCTTCGCTTACTGCTGTTAAATTCCACCCCCCACAAGACAAGGGATACGTACCTTGAGTCCGATCAGTTTTTGATCTTCTTCTTCAATATTAACGGGGTACTGTTTTTTCGGCGGTGCACCCTGATATTCAGCAATTCGACCATAACGGAAAAGCCCATCGCAAAGTAGATGTAACCTTTCGGCACATGCACATCAAACCCTTCGGCAACCAAGGCAAACCCGATCAAAATGAGAAATGACAAAGCCAGCATCTTGATTGTAGGGTGGGAATCAATAAATATTCCAATGGGTTTGGCCGCGAACAGCATGACCACAACAGCACCGATAATAGCAATCACCATTATCGAAATATGTTGCACCAAACCGACGGCGGTGATAACCGAGTCAAGGGAGAAAACGACATCCAGGATGGTAATCTGCACAATGGTGGCATAGAAACCGCTATAACCTTTTCGTCCTTTGTCGCAGGCCTCGACTTCTTCCAAACTGCCGTGAATTTCATGGGTAGCCTTTGCCAAAAGAAACAATCCACCGAGGACAAGCACCAAATCCCTCCCGGAAATTTCTTGCTTGAACAGACTGAACCAGGGATCAACCATGCCGATAATCCACGCCAAGCTAAAGAGCAGGGCGAGCCTGGAAACCATGGCAAAACCGATGCCTAAGGTTCTGGCCAGATCCCGTTGTTCTTCCGGCAACCTACCGACCAGAATGGTTATGAAGATAATATTATCTATGCCGAGAACGATTTCCAAAGCGAGAAGAGTCGCCAGAGCTACTAGGGCTTCGGGCATGAAAATCCATTCAAACATGTTGCTGCTTCCTCATTGTTGAGCTCACACTATTGCCTGATACCTGGGGGTCAAGCACATTTCTATGTATATATTTTCATTCATCAATATATCAAATTCAGCAAATCAGGATCACACAAATCAAAAATGGTAGAGAGAACACTTCCTCTACGATAATCGACCTATCATGAAGAATTGATGAAGACTTCATGCCATACGCATGAAAAAGTCATACCATCTAGATTTTAAACTCATTTTTCTTGAGTAAATTCATTTTCAACAGCCACTTGACTTCCTGCTTCGAATAATTTCACCAATGTTTCTGCGTAGACATCGGCATTTTTGCATAGCATGGCGGAGAGGACCCACCCTCGCAAAAAGTTATTGTATTTCCAACCTAAAGAAATACAATCATGTCATCCTCAGGTTGCGTACAATCAGTCCGCTGAATTGAAAAAAGACGCCGCTATTCGGCAATATCAATCAGTTATGCAACATATTGCATACATATCTGCCAGGTGATGGCTTTTTTCCAACAAGGGCTCTGAAAATAAGGAAAACTCATGCAGGTAAAGAAGAAATCAACCTTTGATCGTTTATCGCTGACTCGTTTTGCCTGGCTTTCGATTGCGGCAGCTTGTGTGACAATTGTCATGAAGATGAGTGCCTACCTCCTGACGGATTCTGTTGGGTTGCTCTCGGATGCAATAGAATCGTTTGTCAATTTAGCTGGGGCATTGATGGCACTACGCATGTTGATTCTTGCC
>JBBQVT010000036.1:0-29349 GCA_038211245.1 Desulfobulbales bacterium
GACAGGCCGATTTCCAGTTTCCCGGTCTGCAGGCAGTTGGCCGCACTGATGGTTTCCTTGAAATCGTCAAGAAGCCTGAGAATCTTTCGCGCCTTCTCAGCCGGGGCTTGGCCGAGCACGCTGAACTCGGCCTGCTTGCCCCAGCGGATGAACAGCTTAAACCCGTGTTCATCCTGCAATCTGCACAACATAATGGAGACCGCCAGCTGGGTTACGGCTAGGGCTTTCGCGGCCTGGAGGCATGAGCCATGGCTGGCCACGGCGTCCAGGGCCTTGAGCTGCTGAATGTTCACACTTTTCTGATATTGCAAGATACGGTCTTCCTCCTGTGGTCCTTTTTGTTCTTAGGGATTATTACCGCAGGTATATTAGGAATGTGTCAGAAAATTATGAGGTATGTATTAACGAAATTGAATAAAAAATGGATTGATCTTAGTTTCATTTAGGAGAGAACCGGGGACACCTTACTGATAGTTTTTCAAAAATTGATAAGGTGTCCCCCTAAATACCCCCCTAAATACCTCTAAATAGAATGTTTATTATACAGAGTTCGAAAGCTCCAGCAAAGGACCAAATGTTGTGTCACTTGCTGGGCCATCTGCCCCAAGCCCGCTATGCTTCGGCTTCAATGCAATAACGGAGAACTGCTTCGAGGGACTGATCCTGAAAATTATAATCCGCCTCAAGCAGGACTTTCGGTGTGACTCGGGTACTTGCCAGCAGCATCTCCTCGGCCATCTGACCAAAGAGGAATTTTACCACGAAGGCTGGAATACTGAAAAACAATGGACGATTGATCACCCGGCACAGGGTTTCAGTGAGAATTCTGTTGTTGGTTGGAATCGGGCTGACAACATTCACCGGTCCTTTGATATGCGGATGTCTGATGATAAAATCAACAATTGCCACCAAATCTCGTATGCTTATCCAGCTGATAAATTGCTGTCCGTCGCCCAGCACGCCGCCAAGACGGGCCTTGAAGGGGGGAACCATTTTATGCAGCGCCCCGCCTTTGGGACTGAGAACCATACCAAAACGAAGATTCACCGTGCGAATGCCCATCGTCGCCAACCGACTCGTTTGTTTCTCCCACTGATGACAGACGTCGGCCAGGAAACCGTGACCGAGCGGGCTGTCTTCGCTGAAGATTTGATCCATGCTATGGCCATAGTAACCGATCGCCGAGGCACATAAAAAGACCTTTGGCTTCTCGGGCAACATGGAGAGATAGTCGATAAGTTGTCTGGTGCCCTCTACCCGGCTGGTGAGAATCCTTTCTTTGCGGGCGGCCGTCCACCGACCCTCCGCCACATTTTCTCCCGCCAGGTGCACGACTGCATCAAATACATTTTCGGTATTTGTCGGCAGTTCCTCGGTTGCCCAGAAATGATTCCGTTCAGATCCCTTATTGCGCTTGAGACACTGGATGGAATGCCCTTGCTGGAAGAGATACTGGATAAGTGCATTGCCAATCAAGCCGGAACACCCGGTAACCAATGTTTTCATTTTTCCGTATCCCGTTAATATTTTGTTTATGTTGTCGTTGCGACAGTGCGAAAAAAAAATTGGTTTAACGCACCTGGCTTTGCTCCAGCCATCCGATAATCACTGCACAGACCTGTTCTTGGCTAAGGTGCGAATTCTTAATAGTAATATCAGCATATTTTTCATAAAGTGCCAGACGTTCATCGAAAAGATCCTGAAAACTCTGATCCGGTCGTTTTGCTAAGCCGCGGGTTTCATAGTTGCTCACCCTCGCCTGCAGTGTCGGCAGATCAGCATGGAGAAAGACAAAAACACCTTGTTGCCGCAAATGTTGCATTGCCGTTTCGCTGTAGGCAGCACTGCCGCCGGTGGCTATAACATGCTCTTCGCAGGTGACACCGAGCAGGGCTTGCTCTTCTATGGCACGTAACACCATGGGCCCCTCATCATCGACTATATCCTGCAAGGTTCTGTGTTCCAGGTTCTGAATGAGAATATCGGTATCGAGGTAGGATTTAGCAAGCATTTTTGCTAAAATTACCCCGACGGTACTCTTGCCGGATCCAGGCATGCCGATAAGAACAATATTGCTTTTCTTCTTTTGCATCGTCACCTGCATCGCTGATTTTTCAGGATGATTGCTTTTTGAAATAGTCGTAGGCCTGGTTGATCTCCTTCATCTTTTCCTCGGCAACCGCCCTAAACTCATTGCCCAGATGACTGACCTTGTCGGGATGATACTGCATGCTGAGTTTCCGATAGGCCTTTTTTATCTCTTCCATATCAGCCCCTTTGGTAAGTCCCAAGGTGGCGTAATGCTGTTCCGCCGTATCCTGACTGGTGGCTCCGGCTTGGCGGTCGCGATAGCGGTATTTGGCCTCCATGGTTCGCTGTTCGTATACCGGAATGTCGAGGAAGCTAGCGATCCGTCGGGCGATTTCCAATTCGTTTTCCGGGACGTTTGCTCGGGTAAAGAGCAGTTGGTAAATCAATTCCAGGAGAATGATGCGTGGTTCATAGGCAAAGGTCGACTTGAATTCCAGCAGGAGAGCCTCAAGGGGCTGATTGGAGTTGGTCGCCTCTTTGATCAGCTCTTTCACCCAAAGCATCTGGGTTTGATTGTAGTGCAGGTTATACTGGAAGAAGCGGTGAATGGTCTGAACTTCCTCGCGGCTGATCCGTCCATCAATTTTGGCGATGTGGATCAAAATCTGCACAAGCAGCGAGACAAAGCGATTATGGCTGTCGGTTTGTGACTGTTCGTAGGTGGCAACTTTTTTCTGGACCCAGTAAGTGAAACCCCAGAACAGAGCGATAAATAACAAAACACCGGCCAAACCGGTGTAGACCAGGGCGCCGAGAAAGGATATGAGGGCAGGGGCGCCTCCGGAGATGAAGATGATGAGCAGGGCGATGAGCAGACATCCGCCACATCCGGGTTGTTTTTGGCGTTGATAATACATTACATACTCCGCGAGGTTACAGAGAATCTTGAAGGTTGAATTCGAGGGAAACTTCGACTGCTTTTCGGCGCAAACAACCGGCAAGAAAGATATCCTTTCTCAGGCTTCAACTTATGTTTGGTTTTTGCGGCTCTGGAAGAGAACATCAGCAAATTCGCCGGGGTCAAAATCACGGAGATCGTCAATATGTTCACCGATGCCGATAAAACGGATGGGGATCTTCATGCTGCGACAGATATTGACCACGATACCGCCCTTGGAAGTGCCGTCAAGTTTGGTAAGGGTCAAACCGGTTACCCCGACAGCTTCATTAAAAAGGTTGGCCTGGGAGATGCCATTTTGTCCGGTTGTGGCGTCGATGACCAGCATCACTTCATGCGGCGCACCGGCCAGTTTTTTATGCATAACCCGTTTGATTTTTTTTAATTCTTCCATGAGATTGCTGTTGGTATGGAGACGACCGGCGGTATCGACAAGGACGACGTCGATTTTTTTCGCTTGGGCAATGCCGAGGGCATCGAAGACCACCGAGGAGGGGTCAGCCCCATCCTTGTGTGCCACCACCTGCACATTGTTCCTTTCTCCCCAGATCCGCAGTTGCGCAACCGCCGCCGCCCGGAAGGTGTCGGCGGCAACAAGGAGAATGGAATGGCCGGCCTGCTGGAATTTGTGGGCGATCTTGCCGATGGTGGTGGTTTTGCCGACGCCGTTCACGCCGATAACCATAATAACAAAGGGGCCGTTGTCGGGCATAACCAGGCTGGCATCCTTTTCGGTTTCAGTCATGAAGGATTTTATCTTTTTTTTGAGGACCTCTTTCAGGGAATTTGGATCGGACAACTCCTTGCGTTTCACCTTACGGCGGACATATTCCAGGAGTTCCATGGTGGTTTCAACGCCGAGATCAGCGGTTATGAGGATTTCCTCGAGATCATCGAGCAATTCTGCGTCGATCTCTTTTTTCCCGAGGAACAAGGCGTCGATCTGGTAGGTAAAGGTCTCCCGAGTTTTGCTGAGTTTCTCGGCCAGCCGGGAGAAAAGCGATTTTTTCTTTTTTTCCTTTGTAGTCGGCTGCTCGGATTCTTTAATTATCTTCGGAGGTGGGTCGGACTGGTGGGGAATCAATTCGCCTGGATTTGCGTCGGCGGGTGCTGTCGAAGGCGCTGCGAAGCTATCGTTCTCTGCAACCTTTGCCGGAACCGCGTCAGGGACTTGTGGATCCGCCAGTTGATTCGCAAGTGACAGCGAATCTTCCTGTGTTGCCGGCAGCCCTTTGGTTGCAAGAGGGGTGTCTGCGCTCAGCTCATCAACGACTTCTTCCTGCCGAGGGGGTACATCATCCTGGTTTCTAAATTTTTTCTTGAACCATCCTAACATTGTGTCTTCCTAAATTCATTTTAAATACGTACTAGCAAGGCTTTAGCCATCAATGGGGGCTGAAAAAAACTGCTTCACCCGGGCAAAGAGCTGGAAGTCAGTCACAGGGCAATATAAAACCTCACATCTTACGTAGAGACGAAGAAGAAAGCAACTAAAAGTCTCCTGCCATGCATATGCTCCAAGACAGGTAATGGCCGGCGGACTTCCCTGAGCCTCACCACGCTTCAGGAAAGTGATTGCAATTATGGGCAATGGCATTACTGTAGTGGGTGTCTTTTTCGGACAGTATGCATGCATGACTGGTCAACAGTCTGTTCGAATATTTTAAGGTATATTTTGCAGAAATAAGGAGGAGTAAAAATGGCCGAATCATGTGGTGGATCCTGTGGAACAACCACCAAGGAATCCCAGCAGGCAGCTGCTGCGCAAAAAGAACTTGCGATCAGCAGGTCTCTTGGAAAAATAAAGAACAAAATTTTGGTAATGAGCGGCAAGGGTGGGGTCGGCAAGTCAACCGTCTCCGTCAATCTGGCCCTCGGTTTGGCACAGAAAGGCTACCAAGTCGGCCTCATGGATGTCGACCTGCATGGTCCCGATGTGGTGCGCATGCTCAATCTGACCGGAACCCTTGAACCGTTGGAATCACCGGATGCTCTGGTTCCTCCCCTCAAATATAACGATAACCTGAAGGTCGTCTCCCTTGAGTATATGATGCGCGACAGGGATGAGGCGATTATTTGGCGGGGTCCTTTGAAAATTCAGGCGATCAGGCAGTTTGTTTCCGACATGGATTGGGGCGAGTTGGATTATCTGATAATCGATGCGCCTCCGGGCACCGGCGATGAACCCTTGTCCGTCGCCCAGACCATTCCCCATGTGAAAGCCATTGTGGTAACAACACCGCAGAAGGTGGCGCTGGCCGATGTCCGCAAATCGATCAACTTTTGCAAAACCCTGAAGGTGGAAATTGTCGGCGTTATTGAAAACATGTCGGGTTTTGTGTGTCCGCATTGCAAGGAAACCGTGGATATTTTCAGCTCCGGTGGGGGAGAAGCCCTGGCCCGCGAGCTGGATTTACCCTTTCTTGGAAAAATTCCCATGGATCCGAAAGTTGTCATGGCCGGAGATGAAGGTGCGCCGTATTTGACCACCGATAATGAAAGCCCGGCAAGCATAGCTTTTGCCAAGGTGGTGAATGCCATTGAGTTGCGATTGCCGGCCGTAGCTGCTGCGCCGGTATCTTTAAAGGTAGTGGCACCAAGCGACGGCGGTTGCGCTTGTGGCGGCAGTTGCCCATCGCAGCTGAAAAAATAAGCATCGGCGCTTTTCTGCTGATATCGATCATAGATCGAAGCAAAAAAACATTCGGCGAAGGTACGTGCCGGTTTATCGGGCGTAGTATAAGGGGGTTAACCGGCAGAGGCCGGTCAACCCCTTCTCAACATAAAGAGAACAAGGCTATGATAATAAAACAGATAATGGTCGGTTCCATGGCAGTCTGCTGTTACATCGTCGCCTGTGAAGAAACAGGTAAGGCCGCTGTTGTTGATCCGGGTGGTGATGAAAAGAAGATTCTTGCCGAAATCAAGAACAAGGGCTATGTGGTCGATTATATCATTGCCACCCATGGTCATCCCGATCATGTCTGCGGCAATCGCACGATCCAGGAGGCAACCGGGGCCAAGATCGTCATGCACAAATTAGACGCGCTCTTTTTCAATCAGCCTGAGGTGTTGAAATATTTCTCCATGCTCGGCCTTGAAGCATCACCACCGATAGACCGGGAGGTTGAGGAAGGAGACGTAATCATTATTGGCGCCACCTCTCTCAAGGTGCTCCACACCCCCGGTCACACCCCCGGCGGCATGTGTTTGTATAATGCCCCCGATCTGATTACCGGTGATACGCTTTTCGTCGGCGGCCTGGGGCGTACCGATTTCCCCGGCGGCTCCCACGAAGAACTCTTGACATCGATTCGTACCAAGCTGCTGGTGTTACCTGCGGAAACCGTGGTATGGCCCGGCCATGGGTACGGGGGCAACCGATCGACTATCGGTGAGGAAAAACAATCAAATCCATATTTTTAAGGCGGCCTTGGTCGTAGAGGTTTCCCTGGTTTGCTGATGAACATCGTTGTTCCGGCCGGCTTAGGGTACTAATTCTTTTTCACCTCCTTCCTGTTTTTAATGTATGCGCGAAATTGTTCTTGGTACCGCCGGACATGTTGACCATGGCAAAACCAGTTTTATCCGAGCCCTGACCGGCTTTGAAACGGATCGCCTGAAGGAGGAAATCCAGCGGGGGATCACCATTGAGCTGGGCTTTGCTTACCTCGATCTCCCCTGCGGCCATCGCATCGGCATTGTCGATGTGCCGGGCCATGAAAAATTTGTAAAAACCATGGTATCCGGTGTTTCCGGCATCGATATCCTGGCTTTTATTGTTGCCGCCGACGAAGGTATAATGCCCCAAACCATCGAGCATTTTGAGATCTGTCGCCTGATGGGTGTGAAGCAGGGGGTGGTGATAGTTACCAAGAAGGACCTGGTGGAACCGGAATGGCTGGAGATGGTCACCGAGGAGATCGGCGAATTTTGTGCCGGCAGTTTCCTTGCGGGTGCGCCGGTCATCCATGTCTCTTCAACCACCGGTGAGGGCATCGATCTGGTACGCACCACCCTTGACGACATAGTCAAAAGGCATGATTTTCATGAGGTGTTCGGGCCATTTAGGTTGTCGGTCGATAGGGTGTTTGCCATGAAGGGTTTCGGGGCTGTCGTCACCGGTACCTCGATCTCCGGGCGAACCTCGGTGGGCGAGGATCTGCGCATCTATCCAACCGAACAAGTGGCTAAAGTCCGCGGCATTCAGGTACATTCCCAGGCGGTAAACGAAGTCGAAGCCGGCCACCGGACGGCAATTAACCTCCAGGGCGTTGACTTGGCGGATATCGAAAGGGGCATGGTACTCGCCCCGCCCGGGTCACTCCAGGCGCACTACATCCTCGATTGCCACTTTCTCTACCTGGCGGCAAATGCCAAACCGTTAAAACACCGCGCCAGGATTCGCGTTCATTTGGGTACCTCGGAGATACTCGGCCGGGTGTCGCTGCTTGACCGGGATGAGTTGCAGCCCGGCGACGAGGCGGCAATCCAGTTATTGCTTGAGCACACCGCCTCCGTCTGGCCGGGAGACCGCTATGTGGTTCGCAGTTATTCACCGGTATCAACTATCGGCGGCGGCATGGTGCTCGGTAATGTCTCACCTCGCAAGCGCAAGCGGTTGTTGGAACATGACCGGGCTTACAATCGGCAGATTCTGGCGATCCTCAAGGATGGCACTGTCGAGGAAAAAACACTCTTTTTCCTGCGCGAGAGCGGAGAACATGGACTCACCGCCGATGACCTGGCGATTCGCCTCGGATTGTTTGGGAAGCATCTAAAAAAGGCCCTCAATGAACCCATTTCCACCAAGAAAATGGTGGTTGTCGACTCGGCCTCGCAGCGCTATGTTTCGGTCGAAATTGCCGAAAAAATGAAAGAAATGTTGGTTGCCCATCTTGTTGCTTACCATAAGAATAACCCTTTGCAGCAGGGCATAGCCAAAGAAGAATTACGCACCGGCCTGGGCAGAAAAGTTGACCCGAAGGTCTTCCAGTATTGTCTGAATGAACTGATTCGCAAGGTTGTCGTGGTCCAGGAAGAATCCTTCGTTCGCTTGGCGGGACATCAAGTTGCCCTGAAGGCTGATGAGGAGAAATTGCGTAATGATCTCAGCCGGTGGTACCGGTCAAAAGGCCTGTCCACGCCGACCATAAAAGAGACCATGGATCAGTTTGTTGAATATCCTCCGCAGCTGGTAAAAGAGGTGCTCGATCTGCAGCTGCGCGACGGTAAACTGTTAAAAATCAGTGAGACGCTGTATTATGCCGGAGATATAATTGAGCCGCTCATCGCCTCCGTTCTGCAATATATGGAGAAAAACGGCGAGATTGACGCTCCTGCCTTCAAGGATTTGATCGGCTTGACCCGGAAATTCTCCATTCCTATCCTTGAGTATCTCGATCGGGTAAAAATCACCATGCGTATTGGCGATAAAAGGATACTCCGCAAGAAAGGCTAGTCGTAGCCGGAAACCTTCTTAGAAATACTTTGTTTTGCTGTAAGAATTCCTTCACCCTTGGCTTTCTTGCCAGCTGATGGCCAGGACAGAGGTCGTTTCCTCCCTAATTCGGTAGGTATGGTCGATCTGCAGCCCCGGCAAGGCAATAATGTTAGCCCCGGAGACAAGGACCGGCCAGGAGCGTCGATCTTTGGCTGGGATTTTTCTCTCATTGAAAAAACGACTGATCTTTTTCCGTCCCACTCCGTTGCAGGGATGGAAGCATTCTCCCGGCAGTGAGTTGCGCAGGAGGAGTGGGAACGGAATTTTTTCTTGGGCCAGAAAGAGCTGTGTTGTATCATTTTTGCGATACGAGGAGGGTGTCACTTCTTTAAGGATCAACTCTCTCCCCGCTTCAGGCACCGGATAACAACCCGGGCCGGGGATGCTCAGATGAATGTCTTGGCAAACCGTCCTTGAACCACGGATCCGGCCCTGCTCCAGTGGTTGCCGAAGGATCAGGTGCGGATTGCGTTTTTCTGCCCGCACCCCGTCTTCAAGATGTATTTCCCCCCCGTTTTCTCCTGCCTTGAGAAAATCGAGCAGGATATCAATCAGCCGGAAGGTTGGACGAATTTTCATATGCCGGCAACACTTTTCCAGCAAGCGGCGGCGTATTGCCGGATGATAATCGTCAAATCTTTCGGTATCTAGTGCCAACTGCAGTCGTTTCGACCCTTTCAGTACCTGTTCGCAAGGCAGCACACATCGCGAAAAGGCTGTAGCCGTCTGTCCTTCAAGGAAGTGATCTTCTTCGGCGAGCATATCCATGGTCTGCAGGACCGTACGTCCAATGGCTGGATTGAACTCCCGCGCCAGCATCGGCAGCAGGTCAAGACGCACCCGGTTGCGGAGGAATTGTCTATGCAGATTTGAAGAGTCCTGGCACCAGCCGATAGCAAGAGAATTGAGATATTCAATGAGGGTGGCCTTGTTCTCTTGCAGCAGAGGGCGAATGATCCGGCCGCGGCAGAATTGCATGCCCGACAGCCCTTTTGTGCTGCTGCCGCGGATAAGGCGGAGAAAAAATTCTTCAACCTGATCATCGGCGGTATGGCCGACGGCAATCATTTCGGCCCCATGTTCCGAGCGGATTTGTTCAAGAGCGGCGTAACGAAGATCTCGTGCCGCCTCTTCCGGCGAACGTTTTTCAAGGGCTACCAGTTGCTGTACATCGACGATCCGCGATATGAATGGCACCCCGAGAGCATGACAGCACTGTTCGATGATTGTTTGCTCATGCGGGGTTTCCAGAGGTCGAAGACCATGGTCGATATAGACAGCCAGGAGGCGCAGTTGCAGGTCGATGGCCTTGAGAATATGCAGGAGGGCAAGGGAATCGGCTCCGCCGGAAACGGCAACGACCACTTGGTCTTCACGGTTGGCCAGTTTGTGGAGACGAATGAGTGAGGAAATGCGGTTTACAAGAGTCGAATGACAATGCTTTTGGTTTTTTGCCGGCATAGCTTTCATTTACTTCTTGGATTTGAATTGATATTTGATTAAATACTACCATGTCGAGGGATATCCGGTACACCTCTATTTCAGGGAATTTGCCGCGTATGGCCAAAGTATTAATGATAACGGCCCTCGACAATTCGCAGAATATCATGGAAGCGATGGTTGGTGGTCGTTGCCAGGCATATTTGACCAAACCGGTCAGTCGGATGAGACTTGAAGAACAGCTCCGCACCCTGCATCTTATTGAGCAGGGGTGCCGAAATTATGGAAATTATGATCACAACTATGATCGGCAAGAGTGTGAATAAGGAAAAGATTGTGGAAAGTATCCGCTTGCATCTCAGCGAACATTTCAATCTCCCTCTGGAGCAGATTGAAATGTTACTGCCGAGTTTCATAGCAGCGCTTGGCACGCATATGTCCAATCTGGAGAACGCCTTGGTGGAAAAAAATCCGGTTCTGCTTGGTAAGGTTGGGCATACCATAAAGGGCGCCTTTCTTAACCTCGGATTGCAGGATTGTGCACAGATCGCTCTCGTAATTGAAGAAAAAGGTCGGAATGGCGGTAATATAGGAGATTTTGGAAAACTTATTGAAGATCTGCGGTTGTTAATCAAGCCGGTCCTTGAATAATTTGTTCGAGTAGGCGGGTGTGAATATTGTCGAAGCCGCCATTCGAAAGAATAGCCACTACATCCCCGTGGCGCAGGATGGCACCGAGCCTGGCCAGTATGCTGTCGGTATTTGCCAAGGCCTCTGCCGCAAGATTGCGTTCTTTCACCAAATCCCCCGCTAAGCGAACGGAAGAAAATAGTTCATCCGGCAGGAGACCGTCAAGAGGCAGGGGTTCCCGTATGAGAATCAGGTCGGCTGCATCGAAAGCAAGCACATAGTCTCTCTGAAATATTGCCCGTCGTGATGAGTTGGTGCGTGGTTCAAACACCGCGATGAGTCGCCGGTTTGGATACGCCTGTTTTAGTCCGGCCAGCGTCTCTTTTACCGCCGTCGGATGATGGGCAAAATCATCGATTACCGTGATCCCTTTTTCGATTCCCCGCACCTCCTGTCGCCGTTTTACCCCCTCAAAAATGCTGAGTCCCTCGTTAATAATTGCCGGTTTCACGCCCAGATGGTGCAGTACCGCACAAACCGCCAGGCTATTGAGACAGTTGTGGCGGCCGGACAGCTTTACCGTCATGGCTGCCCAGGGGGTGCCATTTTTCACAACCCTGAAACGGGTGGAGTCATCTGCGGCCTTAAGATCTTCAAGCGCCCACACGTTTGCCGGGTTCAAGCCGTAGCCCTGGACAGCGCATGGCGCTTCGGCAGCAATTTCGGCAACATTTGGGTCATCGAGATGGGCGATCAACAAGCCGTCTTTTGGCAGCAGGGCCACGAACTTCTTGAAAGATCTTTTTATTGCTTGCAGATCGGCAAAGATATCGGCATGGTCGAATTCAAGGGAGGTAATGACCGCCACATGGGGCCGGTAGTGGAGAAACTTCGATTCCTTGTCAAAAAAGGCGGTATCGTATTCATCTCCTTCGGCGACGAAATAGTTGCCGCCGCCGAGGCGGAAATTGGAGCCGAATTGTCGGACAATGCCGCCAATCATAAAGGAGGGATCAAGTTCGGCCTTGTACATAGCGGATGCCAGCAGCGAACAGGTGGTGGTTTTTCCATGGGTTCCGGCTATGACCAGCGAGGTCCGCGAGCGGATGAAAAAATGGGCCAGGGCTTGCGGAAAGGACAGATAGGCGATTTTCAGCGCAGCCATGGCCTCTGCCTCAGGATTCTTCCGGGTGATGACATTGCCGACGATAACCAGATCCGGGGCGGGCTTGAGGTTTCCTGCAGCGTAGCCATTTTGCACGGGGATATGGAGAGAATCGAGAAACACCGACATCGGTGGATAAACATGATTGTCGCTGCCGGTGACCATATACCCGGATTGTTGCAGCATACCCGCAAGGGCCGCCATGCCAGTGCCGCAGATGCCCATCAGGTGTACATGTTTGATCTGCACCGGAGGGCAATTAAGATCCGCTTCAAGTGCCATCATGACTTGTCGCCTCGTACTGTCTTATCAATGGTGTTGTAGATGTTGATAAATGCCGAGGCAAAAGTTGCTGGGGTTATCCTGCCTACCTCTATGAATTTCACCGTTATCTCTTTGGCGATTTTCAGAATTGTTTCGTCGCTCACCTTTTCGGGGGTGTCAAGAGGTGGCGAAGTTTTATCCTGTCCAGCCATTATATATCCTTATATTCAGATAAATGAAAACGCCTCCGTCGCATGAAGAAGGCCAATTCGTCATAGGAGCGACGGAGGCGCAGGTTGAGGTCAAGAATAACCGATTAAGCCATCCTTGTTGCAGCAACACTAATACGGCAAACGGAATTTTTTTTCCAGGGAATGTTGCGGGAATATCGCAGCAAAACTCTTTGTTTTGCGAAAATTTCACAAGACTGGCGGATTTTTGACCGAGGTCAAGGCACATTGGCACGGGAGAGTTATAAATAAAGAAACAGCAGGCAAAACTATTACCTGCTGTTTTTGAATCAATGGCAAGACACTTATCGTCGTTTCAACCTCATGGAGGCACTATGAAACTGCTTGATCTCAACACCACCCGGGAATTTACCGAAGGCGCGATGAAACGCATTTTTCTTGTGGAAGATTCTGAGTTCTTCAAAATAATCAATTTCAACCTGCGTGCCGGGGTCACCTTTCCGGTCCATTCCCACGACCTTGATGGGGAACTGTCGATTCAGGTGATCGAGGGGGAAGGCTTTTTTCTCGGGGCGGATGGAGCGCAATTAGCGGCGAAAACCGGCAATATCCTCATCTCGGAGATTAGAGAACGGCACGGCGTTCGAGCCACCACCGATATGCGCATTGTCGTGACGATCGCCCCGCCGATCTGAAAAAAAGTCAACGGCCTGCCAACCGTTGGTCGATGATGGCCAGAATCTCGCTGCAGCTGATCGCTGCTTTAGCGGCTATTGCATCAGCTTCCAGACGTATTGCAGCGGAAAATTGTTCGTCACCGATGCTGCGGAGATTGATCAGGACATTTTGCCAGGCACCCCAAATACCGGTCTCCAAAGCTCTCGCTCCCACCTGCACATCGGAGGCGGAAGCGGGATTGCCGTGACGGGCGACAAGGGCCAGCGGTTCCCAGGCCGAATCACCCAGGCGCATGGTGGCCAGAGGCACCTGGGCGGCGGTTTTCAGGCCTGCCTGCATGGCCGCACGACGGAATTTTTTCTCATCCGGCGTATCTTTAGGCAGCTTCAGTGCCAGCATATACTGGTTAAAAGCCGAGGTGTCGGCGTCGATCATGGGAATCAACTGTTGGCTGAGGGCGTCGAGGAGCGGCAGGGCCTGCTGCATATGTATGCCAACTTGTTCGAACTTGCGGACCCCGTAGGTCAGCTGCGCCACCATCGCTCCCAGGGCGGCACCGACCGCTGCCATCAGGGCCGAAGCGGAGCCACCACCGGGGGCCGAACTGCGGGCCGCCACCTCTTCGATGAAGCCGCGAACCGAAAGCGTGGCCAGCGGTTCATTCGCCGGTTCCGCCACGAGATACTCAATGACCCTTTTTTCTGGGATAAAAGGAGCAAGAGAATTCAGGCCGAGCCGTTCGACGGCTAAACGGATCTTCTGATCTTCCCGATAAATAAAGATGTTTTCTCGCTTGATGTAATAGTCAGCCGCTGCCAACAGTGCCTCTCGTGGCACCAGGCCGACGATTTCCGAGCCGGCCACTCCAATTCCCAGGGCCGCCGCTTCATTTTTAACTTCCTCATAGAGGTCGTGCAGCTGGGTGGTTGTATAATCGGTGAGGTTCACTGTAACTTGCGTCATCCGGTATTCCTCTAAATACCAGCCCATACCCTGAACTTCCTGCAGACGGCCCGGCTGCTTATCACCCCGCCCGGTTTCCCGCAGATTGAGCGCGATGCGGTGCGCCTGGTTGGGAGTGCCGAGGATATTGACATTGTAGGCAATGAGAAACTTTCTCGCTCCGGTGACGGTAGCGCCCCACTCGGGGACAAAGGCGGCAGGACCAAAATCCGGCAACCAGCGAGGATCCGTCAGTTTCTTGGCCAGACCTTCGTATTCCCCCTCGCGGATATCAGCCAGAAGCCTGCGGTAATTGTGCTGCGCCGCCTCTGCATAGAGATACACCGGAACCAGCTGCTCTTCCGCCAGGCGTTTGGCAAAATTTTCGGCAATAGTGACACACTCAGCCATGCTCACGCCGGCAATCGGCACAAAGGGGCAGACATCAAGGGCACCCATGCGCGGGTGTTCGCCATGGTGGCGGCGCATATCGATGAGCTTGCGCGCCACCCGGGCTGCCGCCAGGGCACCTTCGACTATCGCCTGTGGATCGCCGACAAAGGTATAGACTGTGCGATGGGTGGATCGGCCGGCATCAACATCGAGCAGCGAGCAGCCGCTGCTGTCACGAATCGCCGCGGCAATTGCCTCTATGACCTGTTGATCCTGACCTTCGGAAAAATTGGGTACGCATTCAATTATTTTTTTCATGGCGCAACTCACTGATAGCAGATGATTTTTTCACCACGTTTATAGACGGCGAGAAGCGGCGAGACCCCGGCATGAAAGGCAAGAATCGCCGGACTTTCGCCGTCAAGGAGGAGAAAGTCGGCCTGTTTGCCGACCTGGAGACTGCCGACTTTATCCGCCATGCCGATGGCGTGTGCACCATTGAGAGTGGCGGCGGTCAGGGCTTCGGCCGGTGTCAGCCCCATATTCAACACTGCCAGACCGACGATGAAGGGCATGGATTCACAAAAACTTGAGCCGGGATTGCAATCGGTGGCGAGAGCCAGGGGTACTCCTTTGGCCAGCATGTCTTTCGCTCTGGCGTAGGGCTTTCTCAGGCTGTAGGCGGTGGCCGGCAGGAGAGTGGCGACAATGCCTGCGGCGGCCATCCGGGTCATGCCTTCATCGCTTGCGGCCAGCAGATGATCGGCGGAAATAGCCTGCAGTTCGGCAGCAAGGCCGGCGCAACCAAGATCGTTGACTTCATCGGCATGGATTTTCACCTTGAAGCCGAGATTTTTTGCGGCCGTTAGCAACAGGCGGCCTTGTTCGAGGGAAAAGACCCCTTGTTCGCAAAAGATATCGCACTGTTCGGCAAGTTTTTCCGCCTTTACCCGCGGCAACATTTCTTTGATGATGAGGTTTATATAGGCATCTTCCCGGCCCGCATAGGCAGGCGGAACGGCGTGCGCGCCAAGAAATGTCGGTACCACGTCGAGGGGCGTGCTGTGACCAACTCTTCTGATAACCCGCAACATCTTTATTTCATTTTCGGTATCAAGGCCATAGCCACTCTTTATTTCAAGCGTAGTGCTGCCAAGCGACAGAGCCTTCAACACCCGCCTGCGGGTGCGCTGATAAAGTTCCTCTTCAGAGCTCTGCCGTACAGCCACAACCGAACTCAGAATGCCCCCGCCTTGCCTGAGGATTTCAAGATAGGGCGTTCCCCGCAAACGCAGAGAAAATTCAACTTCGCGGGGGCAGGTAAAACACATATGGGTGTGCGGATCAACAAAACCGGGAATCATGCAGGCGCCGGCGGCGTCTATCTCTTCGTCTATCTCCGTGGTCTGCAAGGCAGCAAGCACTTCATGTTCCGGGCCAAGTCGGACGATCATGCCATTTTCAATGAGGATGGCCGCACCGGGAATATGCAGCAGCTCGCCTTGTTTCTGTCCGGCCGCCGGAATACCAGTGTCAAGGGGCGTGAACAGGGAAGCGTTGCGGACCAGTTTTCGTATCACCTAGAGCTCCTCAAGGGTTGGAAGACTATTTGCTAAAGATGTGCTCCAGGGCCGCCGCAAGATCGCCATCGTCGGCGAGAAAGGGCAGGGTGATCTGATCGCCGTTGCCATTGTCCCGGTTATAGTCGGCGGCTACGGCAACGGCATTGGCGTTTCTCGCCCAGTTGCGGCGGGCGACTCCGCCCATGACATCCCAGTTCATGGCGCTACGGATAGTGGCATCGACTCGCTCGCTGCCGTCGAGCAGCAGACCAAAACCGCCGTTGATGGCCTTGCCGATGCCGGTGCCGCCGCCATTGTGCAGGGCCACCATGGACATGCCGCGGGCGGCGTTGCCGGCAAAACAGTGGGTTGCCATATCGGCGCAGACGTTGGAGCCATCAAGAATATTGGCGGTTTCCCGGAAGGGCGAATCGGTGCCGCCGGGATCATGGTGATCGCGGCCGAGCATAATCGGCCCAACCTCGCCGTTACGCACCATTGCATTAAAACGCAGAGCAATCTTTATGCGGCCCCGGGCGTCTTGGTAAAGAATACGGGCCTGGCTGCCGACCACCAGGTTATTTTTCTCGGCATCCTTGATCCACAGATAATTGTCGCGATCTTCGCAGCGGCGCTGCGGATCGATACAGGATAGGGCGGCTTGGTCGGTGCGGTGCAGATCATCAGCAAGTCCGCTCAGGCAGACCCAGCGGAAGGGGCCATAGCCGTAGTCAAAGATCGGCCCCATGATATCTTCGAAATACGAGGGAAAGACAAAACCATCCTTGGCATCCACGCCGTTACGCGCCACATCCCGCACACCGGCGTCGAAAACCGCCTTGAGAAAGGCGTTGCCGTAATCGAAAAAGAAGGTGCCTTGGGCGGTGATTTTCTTGATGGCGAGATAATGCCGTTTTAAACTGATATCGACCAATTCGCTGAATTTCCGGCGATCACCGGCGAGCATTCGGGTACGTTCGGCAAAACTCAGACCCTGCGGGCAATAGCCGCCGTCATATACGACATGACAGGAGGTTTGGTCCGACAACAGGTCGACCTTTATCTGGTGTGCCGCCAGATACTCGATCAGGTCAACGATATTGCCGTGAAAGGCGATGGAACGTGCCTGTTTTTTCTGCCTTGCCGCATCGGCAAGTGCTACTGCTTCTGCCGGACTATCAGTCACCAGATCGACCCAGCCCTGTTTCCGGCGGGTGGCTATTCTCGAAAGATCGACTTCCGCAGTTATCGATACCAGACCGGCGATTTTCGCAGCTTTTGGTTGGGCACCACTCATGCCACCCAAACCTGAGGAAACAAAGAGCAGCCCGCGCAAATCGGCACTGGCCCCGACGCCGCACATTTTTCGACCGGCATTGAGCAGAGTGTTGTAGGTGCCATGGACGATACCCTGCGGGCCGATATACATCCAGCCACCGGCGGTCATCTGCCCGTAGGAGGTAGCACCCATCTGGGCGGCGATTTCCCAGTCGGCCGAATTATCGTAGAGTCCGATCATCAGGCCGTTGGTGATAATGACCCGGGGGTTGTCGGGGGATGAAGCAAAGAGGCCCAGTGGATGACCCGATTGCATAACCAAGGTCTGGTCGTTGGTCATCGCCTGCAGGTATTTTTTGATCAGCCGGTACTGCATCCAATTCTGACAGACACTGCCGGTCTCGCCGTAGGTCACCAGTTCGTAAGGGTAGAGGGCGATCTCGAAATCAAGATTGTTGTCAATCATCAGCTGAAAGGCCTTGCCCGCAAGACATCGGCCCTGATATTCCTGCACCGGCCGGGCCATGATTCTTCCTTCCGGTCGAAAGCGATAGCCGTAAATCCGTCCGCGGCTGCGCAATTCTTCTAAGAATTCGGGGAGTAACAGAGCGTGATGCCGTTCCGGGATATAGCGCAGGGCATTGCGCAGGGCGGTTTCCGTCTGCCGGCGATTCAGGCGAAAGCCGCGATCGGGGGCTCTTCTGATGTCTCCCTCGATGGCCGGTTGTTGCGGGAGGTCCTCCTCCAGATGAATCTTCATTGCCCGGGCGATCTCGGCATTGCTGAGCATGGTGTTTCTCCTGTGGGCGGTTGGCGGCATACCGGTCCGAATGTATATACAAGCACCTATAGCATAGGTGTATTTTATTGCCAAGAAAAATCAAAATAGTGCATAGTATTTCCTAATTTCATTGCGGTTTCGTTAGATACAGTTATATAAGTGATTGTTAAAACATATCTATACAACATGACCGTTATTTCCGCCCAGACAAACATATGAGCACCGAGAAAAAACAGCAACCACTCTACCTGCAGGTGAAAGAGAGTATCAGTCAGAGAATCAGCTCGGGAGAACTCCAGCCGGGGATGCGCATTGATTCGGAAAATGAACTGGTGCAGACTCTGGGTGTGTCGCGGATGACTGTCAACCGGGCGGTGCGGGAACTCACCAGTGAAGGCAGTCTCCGCCGTCAACAGGGGGTTGGAACCTTTGTGGCCGGGCGTAAGCCGCAGTCGGCGATGTTTGAGATCATTCCCATCAATGAAGAGATAGAACAACGGGGTGGCCGACACAGTTGCGAGATACTCCTGTTGCAGGAAGAACGGGCGCGGCCAAAGTTGGCGGCCGATTTGCAACTTGCGGCGTACGCTCCGGTTTATCACGCCCTTCTGCTGCACAAAGAGAACGGCAAACCGATCCAACTTGCCGACCGCTACATCAACCCTTTGGTAGCCGGGGATTTTCTCCGGCAGGATTTCCAGCGCATCACGCCCAGCGCTTATCTGCTCAGCCTGTTCCCGGTTTCGCAGGTTGAACATGTCATTGAAGCCATCATCCCGGAGCTCTGGGTAAGGGCTCACCTGGCTATTAATGAGGCCGAACCCTGTCTGGTTCTGCACCGCCGGACCTGGGTGGGTGAAAGCATTGCAACCCAGAGCACTTTCTATTATCCTGGTTCGCGGCACAGTATCGGCGGCAGATTCAAACCGGACGTGTCGCGAACCATCCGTATCGCCTAATTACCTTGGTGGAAAATGAGTCAGATACCAAAGAACGTCGCAGATTTCCTGGCAGCTCACAGCCTGTCGGCTCTTGAATTTGAACCAGGATCGACACCCACAGCCGAAACCGCGGCCGAACGGATCGGTGTACCGGTGGGTCAGATCGCCAAATCGATGCTGTTTAAGGGCAAAGATGGTAACTTCCGGTTGGTGGTGGCGGCAGGGGACCGGCGAATTAACAGCAGCCTGTTGAAAAAGGTCGCCGGCTGCAAACACCGCATGGCCACCCATGAAGAGACTCTGACGGTGACCGGCTTCCGTCCGGGCGGGGTTTGTCCCTTTGGCCTCGCGGGCAGCGGCGTTGCCATTCTTATCGATGTTTCCCTTGACCAGTATGCAACGATTTATCCAGCCGCCGGCACCGATGCCACCGGCGTTCCCCTGAGCCCGGCCAGACTGGTCGAGGTGACCGCAGGTGCCAGGGTGCAGGTTACCGAGGTGCAGGAATAATTCCCTGGTCATCCTCTTCACATTCCTCTAGCGTGTAAAACCTAGCGCCTCTCGGGAAAACTCCCAGAACACAATCAGTCTCCAGCCGATTGCCGGATCACCGGCAAAAAGTCATTGTCGAGGTCAGCGACAAGATGCCGTAGTGTTACGGCGGCAATGAGGACAGGTGTATGTATCCGAGATCGACGCCATGGTCGAGAGCGAGAATGAGGATTTATTTTGGCAACTCAACTACACCTGTGACTGCTTAAACGAAAGTGTAGCGCACGAATCGCTGTTGTAACCCGGATTTACTACACATGTAAACGGAAAAGGGGACAGATAGATTATTTTCCAACGGACAAAGGTGACAGTATTACCATCAATATTCAGGCCGATTGGATAATCTCCCGATCTCCTTGAATAGGGGGACATCTTATCAATTGTTGTCCTTGAATAGGGGGACATCTTATCAATTGTTGGAAAACTATCAGTAAGGTGTCCCCCTTTTCATTCAAGATATGGAGGATTACTATCTTGCCGCTGAAGTATTGGAGCTTGTCCGAAAAGGACGTGAAAAAACATTTTCAGCTGTTGAGGTGAGGAAAGATCTTGGCCTGGACGATTAAATACACCGACACGGCTAAAAACTTACTTCGTAAACTCGATAAACAAACGGCCAGGCGCATTGTCGACTACATCGATGAACGTATTGCGGTGCTGGATGATCCACGCACTGCGAGGAAAGTTTTAACAGGCACGCTTGGTGGATTATGGCGTTATAGAGTTGGTGACATCAGAATCATTTGCGAAATTCAAGATAATGTTATGTGTGTTCTTGTTTTGAGAATCGGCCATCGTGGCAAAAGATATGATAGGTAGTGAATGTGAGCAGCAACCGGTACAACTTGCCGGTTACCTAGTGAAAATTATCCACATCAGAATTCAATGAACTGGCCCTCGAATTCCTCCTTTATACTCTTCAAAATCAGCCTTGACCACGAGTACGAAATAGCGTACGTTTAGTTTATGGAGGTAGTAAAATGACTACATTAAACGCTACGGAAGCACGTGCCAGGCTCTACAACTTAATTGACGAAGCCGCGGAAACACACGAACCGATTATTATTACCGGAAAAAGACACAATGCCGTGCTCCTGTCGGAAGAAGACTGGAGCGCCATTAATGAAACCATCTATCTTTTGTCAGTGCCCGGAATGAGAGAATCGATAAAAGAAGGGCTCAAACAAAACATTGATGAGTGCTCACAGGAACTTGATTGGTAATGCGGACACTGTATTTCACTCACCAGGCCGAGAAAGATGGGAAGAAATTAAAAGCGGCTGGCCTCAAAGGAAAAGCGGAACTCTTGCTTGAAATATTAAAAGCTGATCCATTTCAAACACCCCCACCTTATGAAAAATTAGTCGGTGATTTGGCAGGTGCATACTCTCGTCGCATAAACATCCAACATCGGTTGGTCTATCAAGTCATCGAAAGAGAGCATGCTGTCAAAGTGTTAAGACTTTGGACTCACTACCAATAGGAGGACATCTTGTCAATTGTTGGAAAACTATTAGTAAGGTGTCCCCCCTTTCTGGCCCCCTTTCTGGGAACAATTCTGTGGTATGGCCGGATTCTCGGCACGAGTACGGCGAGACGCGATTTTGCGCTATAGGCTATATTGGTTTTCGTTTGTATCATCTGGTTTTCACGACACGCAGCGAGTTGGTCAGGGTTGTCAGCCTGCGCAAAGCCAATAAGCGAGAGGTAAATATATATGCCGAAACTTAAGAAAGAAACCATACTTCCCTCGGCTATCGAGGAACCGGAGATTGCGAGACAGGCGGTTGCAGATGGCACCGTTGTGACTGCCGAAATGATCAAACAAATGAAACCGGCAGGCCAATTTCCGGAACTGGGATTTCTTGTGAAAATGGGCAGACCTGTTTCAGACAACCCTAAAAAGGCGGTCAGTATCCGCTTGTCGCCGGATGTATTGAGCAGCTTCAAAGCCACTGGCCGAGGTTGGCAGACGAGGATCGACAATGCTTTGCGCGACTGGTTGAAGGAGCATAGGATATGACCTTGATTTCTCTTCAGTTTCTATCTAAAATAATACCGATCACTCATTGGTATTGAAGGAATGGCTCTCCTCTGCCCTGCCGGGAGTGCAATTTTATGTCTCATCAGTGGACCATAATTGAAGATTCTTTCTGCTATGTTCGAATCGTTGTATCAAACAATATCTGCCCTTAAAGACTGGTAAAAAACATCTTTGCACCTTATTCCTGCTCATCCTTTCAGTGCCCAAGCTATCTCGGCAGAAACGGGGTGAGATCCTTCTCGTAGCGATTCTTTACTTTGAAGCCCTTGTCGTTCAGGGCGGTCATGGCTTTGGCTCCATCCTGGTTGGCTACCCGCAGTACCATCTCGGAAATTCCCGGATACCTGTTGTCCGGCCAGCAGAAAAAACTCTGGATATTGATCCCTTGATCCTTCAATGTGTCGGCGACTTCCGCTAATTTGCCGATAGTGTCGCGTACGAAAATGCTGAGACGTACGCTTTCTTCACTGATGCCTATGGCCTGCAGGAGAACCGCCATGACATCGGTGCTGGTGATGATCCCGGCCAGCTCATCTCCTTCCATGACCGGCAGGGCACTGATCCTGTTTTGCTGCATGATGAGGGCTGCCCTCTCGATCGTGGTGCTGGTGGGAATGGTGACCACGGTTTTAATCATTATCATCGACACCAGCACCTTCTGCAGCAGGTAGTTGAGTTCGTGGGTGCTGAGCGACGTGGCAGGGGATGCCCAGTTCTGTTTGAGGTCGCGGTCGGAGACGATGCCCACGAGTTTCTTCTTGTCGTTTACTACCAGGAGATGATCAATTTTGTTTTTCTCTATAATGTCCCGCGCCTGAACCAGGGTGGTTTGGGGTGAGACGGTGATAAGATCGGTGTGCATTATTCTGTCGATATACATGGTGTCACTTCCTCCATAAAATTGCCGGCACGCTCTTGGCAGTTTGAAAACGAATTGTTGCAATGAGTGGTTGCATTATAGAGTGGCAGATGAAGTTGTCAAAACAAAGTACTGTTTCCGGCCTGAAAATATAACAAAATTTCAAGGGAGGTGTGGCGGCAAAGTGTTGACGGAGGCAGCGGAGTGTGGTTTTCTGGGTGTTGAAAAAATCCTTGCCGGAATACTTGGTTTCAGAGTAGCTTGCTGAGCTATTTGAGGAGCCGTTACCAAAGAACTTGGCTGTTTTTACCCATCAGGAGAGACTGTGACACACGCTAAAGAAAAAGGTCTATGGATGTCCGGGAATGAAGCCATCGCGCTCGGGGCCTACGAGGCCGGAGTGAAGATCGCTTCCGGTTACCCCGGCACCCCTTCGACGGAAATTATGGAGAACCTGTCGCGCTATGAAGGGGTGTATACCGAGTGGGCGCCCAATGAAAAGGTTGGCCTGGAGGTTGCGATCGGCGCCTCTTTTGCCGGAGCCAGGGCCCTGGCCACCATGAAGCACGTCGGGGTCAATGTCGCCGCCGACCCGCTCTTTACCGCCTCGTACACCGGTGTCTGCGGCGGACTGGTAGTGGTGAGTGCCGATGATCCGGAGATGCACTCGTCGCAAAACGAACAGGATAACCGCAACTACGCCTTTGCCGCCAAACTGCCGATGCTTGAGCCGTCTGACCCGAGTGAGGCGAAAGACATGGTGAAATTGGCCTTTGAACTGAGTGAAGATCTCGACACCCCGGTCATGCTGCGTATCACCACCAGGGTGTCGCACGTTAAAGGGGTGGTGGCGGAAGGTGTAAAGACCACCTCCAAAGTTGTCTGCGGCATCAACAAGATTCCCGGTAAACTGGTTATGCTGCCGGCCATGGCGCGACAGCGCCGCATGGTCGTTGAAGAGCGTATGCAAAAATGCCGCGAATTAGCGGAAGCTGCAGCTTTTAATCGCATTGAGGCGGGTGATGGCAAACGGGGCTTTATCACCTCCGGGGTCTCTTATCTCTACGTTAAAGAAGCCTTTCCCGAGGCTGCCGTCTTAAAACTCGGCATGTGCTGGCCGCTGCCGGAGAAAAAGATCCGCGAATTTGCCGCCATGGTTGAAGAGCTGGTTATTGTCGAAGAGCTCGATCCCTTTCTCGAAACCCATATCAAGGCCATGGGTATCATCTGCCACGGCAAGGACTGCATCCCCAACCAGGGCGAGCTGAATACCGCCATTGTCCGCCAGGCAATCAATCCCGGCTCCGGACCTGAGCTTTTCGCTGCGGTGGAGCTGCCCAACCGGCCGCCGAATATGTGTGCCGGTTGTCCGCACCGTGGGATATTTTATAACCTTTCGCGCATGAAGGTCTTTGTCTCCGGCGATATCGGTTGTTATACCCTGGGTTTTCTGCCGCCGCTGTCGGCCATGGATTCCTGCGTCTGCATGGGCGCCTCGGTGTCGATAGCGCACGGTATGGCCAAGGCCCTCGGTGAGGACGGATACAACAAAGTGGTTTCGGTGATTGGCGATTCGACCTTTATCCACTCGGGTATCACCGGTCTTATCAATACCGTGTACAACAACTCGGCCTCGACCCTCATCATTCTCGATAACCGCATTACCGCCATGACCGGCCGGCAGCACAATCCGGCCAGCGGCTATTCCATCAAGGGTGAGGCGGCCAGTAGCCTCGATCTCGAAGCCCTGTGTCGGGCGGTCGGGGTCAAGCATGTGTATAAGGTCAATCCCCACGATGTCGTTGAAACCCGCAAGGTGTTGAAGGAGGCGGTGGAGCTGCGCGAACCTTCGGTGGTTCTTTCCCAGGCGCCCTGTGTTCTCCTGCCGGAGATGAAGGAACGTAAGCCGGTCTCCTATTTCACCAACCAGGAGAACTGTGTCGGCTGCATGTCCTGCATCCGCCTCGGCTGCCCGGCCCTCAGCTGGAACACCTTTGCCGAGGGTGAGGCGGAGCGCCGCGGCTACCGAAGCAGTCAGAAAGGCCTTTCGAAAATTGACGAAATCCTCTGTAACGACTGCGGCCAATGTGCTTCGCTGTGTAAATTCAACGCCATCACCCGCGGGGAGGGGAAAAAATGAAAGAGAAAGGCAATATCCTCTTTTCCGGAGTGGGTGGCCAGGGCATTCTCCTGGCCAGCGAAATAACGGCGTACGGCCTGCTGTCTGCCGGTTACGATGCCAAGAAGAGCGAGGTGCACGGCATGGCCCAGCGAGGCGGTTCAGTCACCGCCCAGTTGCGTTACGGCACGAAGGTGTATTCGCCCTTGATCGAGCCTGGCTGCGTCGATATCCAGATGGCTTTTGAGATGATGGAGGCGGTCCGCTATCTTCCCTATCTCCATAAAGGCAGCAAGGTGATTGTCAACACCCAGAGAATCCTGCCGCCCTCGGTTGCCACCGGCCAGGCGGTCTATCCGGAAAATGTCCTTGATCATCTTACCCAGCGGGAAATCGTCGTCGTGCCGGTTGATGCCTTTGAGCTGGCCCGGTCGGTTGGTGAAGTAAAGACCGCCAATGTGGTGATGGTAGGCGCCTTGTCGGCATTTTTACCGGTAGACCCGGCAGTTTTTGAGGAGATAATCCGTACCCGGGTGCCGGAGCGTTTTAGAGAGGTGAATCTGCAGGCCTTTCTCGCCGGACGAAGGGTCAGTCAATAAGCAGGGGGAGATGAAAAATGTCGGTGCATTATTGGGATGAAGAAATGGAGACCCTGCCCAGGGTCGGCCTGGAGTCGATTCAACTGCGGCGTTTGCAGCATCTGGTGGCACGGGTCTATAAAAAGGTTGAGCCCTATCGCCGTAAGATGGATGAAGCCGGTGTCAGGCCTGACGATATCAAGAGTCTCGCCGATCTGGCCAAGTTGCCCTTTACGGTCAAGGACGATCTGCGCGACAACTATCCGTTCGGCCTCTTTACCGTGCCCCTTGAGGAGGTCGTGCGGGTCCATGCCTCCTCCGGCACAACCGGTAAACCGACCGTTGTCGGCTATACCGCCAAGGATATCGAGATCTGGGCCGTTGTCATGGCTCGCGCCCTGTGCTGCGCCGGGGCCACCAAGGGCGATATGATCCATAACGCCTACGGCTACGGCCTTTTCACCGGCGGCCTCGGCGCCCACTACGGCATCGAGAAGCTGGGGGCCACGGCCATCCCGGTATCCGGTGGCAATTCCAAGAGGCAGATCAACATCATGTGCGATTTTGGCTCGACCGTGCTGCTCTCAACCCCCTCCTACGCCTTAAATCTTGCCGACGCCATGGATGCCATGAAGATTGATCCGAAATCGCTCTCTCTTCGGGTGGGGATCTTCGGCGCCGAGCCGTGGAGTGAAAGTATGCGTGAGGAGGTGGAGCGTAAGCTGAATCTTAAAGCTACCGATATCTATGGCCTTTCCGAAGTTATGGGGCCGGGGGTCGCCCAGGAATGTCTGGTTACTGATCGCGGCATGCATATCTGTGAGGACCATTTCCTGCCGGAGATTGTCGACCCGGAAACAGGCGCCGTTCTGCCGCCGGGCGAGAAGGGCGAGCTGGTCTTTACCACCCTCACCAAGGAGGCCTTTCCGATCATCCGCTACCGCACCAAGGACATCTCCAGGCTGATCTATGAGCCCTGTGGTTGTGGTCGGACCCTGGTGCGGATGGAAAAGGTGACTGGACGAACCGACGATATGCTCATTATCCGCGGGGTCAATGTCTTCCCGTCGCAGGTGGAGCATGTCCTCGTCGGTATTGAGGGCGTTGAGCCGCATTACCTGATTGTCGTTGAGCGGGAAGGTAACCTCGACACCATGCAGGTGCAGGTCGAGGTCAGCGAAGGGCTCTTCTCCGATGAGATCCGGGTGCTGGAAAACCTGAGCAAGCATATTCAGGGCGAGATCAAGGATCTGCTCGGGGTCACCTGCAAGGTGAAACTGGTTGAACCGAAGACCATTCAGCGCAGTGAAGGCAAGGCGCAACGGGTTATCGACAAGCGTAAAATCTAGGTGAGAGGATATCATGCTGGTAGAACAAATTGCCGTATTTTTAGAGAACAAATCGGGACGACTGGCTGAGATCACCGCCATTCTCGCCGAAAATTCCATCAATATTCGCGCCCTTTCGGTGGCCGATACCGCCGATTTCGGCATCCTGCGGCTCATCGTCGACAAGGTTGAAATGGCCAAAGCGGTGCTGCGCGAAAACGGTTTTACCGTCGGTAAGACTCAGGTTCTGGCGGTCGAGGTTGAGGATAAGACGGGCGGACTGGCGAGGGTTCTGAAATGCATCAAGGATGCCGGGATCAATGTTGAGTATATGTACGCTTTTGTCAACAAAACCGGAGAAAATGCCGTGCTGATTTTCCGTTTTGAGAAGATGGAGGAGGCGATGGCCACCCTCATCAAGGATGGCTTCACCATTCTCAGCCGCGAACAGATCTGCAACCTGTAATCGGTAAAAGCCTGTGGTCTGCGCTTTTGTGACAGGCCATCCCAACCCATAACCTGTAGCAAATGGACCGCAATGTACTGGCAAAAAGATCAAGAGTGTCTGCCACGACCGGAACTTACAAAACTGCAACTGGAACGTCTCATCAGCACCCTCAAACGGGTGGGCAACAATGTGCCGTTTTACCGAAAAAAATTCAATGAGATGAAGCTCCATCCCGAGCAGCTCACCCATCTCGAAGAGTTGTGCAGCTATCCGTTCACCACCAAACAGGATCTCCGCGATAATTATCCCTACGGTCTTTTTGCCGTGCCGCTGCGCGATGTCGTGCGCGTCCATTCCTCGTCGGGGACCACCGGGACGGCGACGGTCGTCGGCTACAGCCGCAACGATATAGTCACCTGGTCGGACATGGTGGCGAGGATTCTCTGCAGTGCCGGGGTGACCCCCGACGATGTGATCCAGATCGCCTTCGGCTACGGCCTTTTTACCGGCGGTTTTGGCCTGCACTACGGCGCCGAGCGGCTGGGTGCCTCGGTTATTCCAATTTCTTCCGGTAATACCAAGCGGCAGATCCAGATCATGCAGGATTTTAAGACCACCGCCCTGGTCTGCACCCCCTCCTATGCCCTGAAAATGGCCGATGTGATGATGGACATGGGGGTCAATCCGAACGGCTTGTCGTTGCGTTACGGTCTTTTCGGCGCCGAGCCCTGGTCCGAGGCGATGCGTCAGGAAATCAATGAGCGATTAGGGGTTCGCGCAACCGACAACTACGGCCTGTCGGAGGTCATGGGGCCGGGGGTGGCCGGCGAATGCCTGGAATGCAATGGGTTGCATATCAGCGAGGATCATTTTTTGGTTGAGGTTCTCAATCCCGACACTCTGGAACCGGTGGCACCGGGCGAAGTGGGTGAATTGGTGCTTACTACGCTTACCAAAGAGGCCTTTCCGGTCATTCGCTATCGAACGCGGGACCTGACCCGCCTTCTTCCCGAGCCTTGCCCCTGTGGCCGGACCTTTGTGCGGATGAGCAGAGTGTTGGGACGTTCCGACGATATGCTCATTATCAAAGGGGTGAATGTCTTCCCGATGCAGATAGAGGCAATTCTTTTTGAGATCGAGGGCACCGAACCCCATTATCGCTTGATCGTCGAAAGGGAGAATAACGAGGACAAGTTGACGGTCATGGTCGAGGTTGTCGAATCGATCTTTTTTGATGAGATGAAAAAGCAGCGGGCCCTGATGGAAACCATCAAGAAGCGCCTGGCCTCGGAGCTGGGCGTGGGGGTGGAGATCAAGCTTGTCGAAGAACGGTCCCTTGAACGTTTTAACGGTAAGGCGGCACGGGTTATCGACAAGCGTCAGCTGTAAGTTTTCTCATCAGCTGACCTTGAATCGGTTGACCAAAGATTTCAACTGGACAGAGAGGTCGGAGAGAGCGGTGGCGCTGCTCTGAACCTGGTTACTGTTGTTTTCGACTTGTGCCGATTGGACATTGATAGCGGCGATTTCTCCGGTGATTTCGGTAATTACAACAGTGCTTTGCGCCACGTTTTCATTGACTTCGGCGATGCCTTGAGAAGCTTGGGTAATGTTGTTGGCAATTTCATTGGTAGCCGCCGATTGTTCTTCGACAGCGGTGGCGATGGTGTTGATCATTTCATGGATATCTTCGATGATCTTCGATATCTTTTCAATATCGGTAATGGTCGAGGTTGTGGTGATCTGCATCTCATCAATCTGATTTTTGATATCTATCGTGGCTAGAGCGGTCTGCTTGGCCAGTTCCTTGATTTCATTGGCGACCACTGCAAAACCCTTGCCCGCCTCTCCGGCCCGTGCCGCCTCAATGGTGGCGTTAAGGGCCAGGAGGTTGGTTTGTTCGCTGATCTCAGTGATGGTTTCGGTTACTTTGCCGATTTTGTTGGCGGATGCACCAAGAGAAGCCATCTTCGTCGAAGTCTGCTGCGACTGATTGACCGCGGCTGCGGTGATTGATCTGGCCTTCTCGGCGTTTTTCGCGATTTCATTGACGGTGGCGGTCATTTCTTCCGTTGCGGTGGCAACAATCCCGACATTGCTTGCGCTTTCTTCCATGGCTGCGGAAACCGACTGAATGTTCGAATTCATCTCCTCGGCGGCGCCGGCAACCGCTGTTGACTTGGCGGAGGTTTCCCGCGCAGCGCTATTCAATTGCGTGGAAATGGCGGTCAGTTCGGAGGAGGAGCCTATCAAGGTATTGACTCCGGCGATGATCTCCTTGACCATGGAGCCAAGTTGGCTGACCATGGTGTTGAGGGAGGCGGCCATGACGCCGATCTCGTCGGCTTGATTGACATCAAGGTTCTTGGTAAAATCGCCATTGGCCATGGTTTCGGCAAAGGCGGCGGTTTTGCGGATGGGGCCGGTAATTGCCTTCGTAAGAAAGATTCCAATAGAGATGCCAAAGACAACGGCGATGGCCGAGACAACCAACATAGTGATGAGCGCAGAGCTGCTGGCAGCGGCCAACTTTGGACTTAACTCGTTTTGAATCTCAAGATAGCTTAAATTGATGCTGTCGGCGGCATCGATAATTTCCGGACCGAGTTTATCGAGCGATTTGCTGACGAGGGCATTGCGCTCATTAATTTTGGCAACTAGGAG
>JBBQVT010000037.1:0-29145 GCA_038211245.1 Desulfobulbales bacterium
TGGTTGGAATCGTTAAAAACTGGCGATACAGTTTGCAAAGATATTCGACCAGGAAGGTCTTACCGTTTCCCGGTTCCCCGACCAGAACAAAGGCCATTTCGGCGGATGATCCTCCCTCGGAGGCATCCTTGACAAAGGAGACAAAGGAGTTGATTTCGTCATACATACCGACAATATGTTTTGGGCCCTCGCGGAATATCCTGAAATCAAAGGTGCTCTTGCCATTGACCATTACCTTGTCGATCTTCCCCCCCAACACCATGCGGCTGACACTCTGAAAGGCGTTTTCAAAAACCCGCTCCCCCTTTTTTACCGAGGTAATATGATAATGGAGTGAATTGTTCCTTTGCTCTGCCATCGTTCCCCTCCTTGACAGGTTAGTAAGGTTGATGCGTTGTATTGTTACTTTATTATCAGCAATTGAAAAAATAAATCAAGGAAATCTCAATAATAATTCATCTCCAAAGAAGACTTGGTTTGGTGTAGCGATGCAGCCCTTGCGACCTTTGTGCGAGCGATTGAGTTTTCAACATTTTTTAAAACAGTCAACTTTTTTGTTGACTCCTGCGCCGATGATAACAAGAATAAATTGGTGCATATTCACAAAAACAACTCCTCTCGTTTCGACAAGCGATGATGAACGATAAAGAATGCTTTTTTCAAAATCTGCAGAGTCTGGCCGACGCGATAGTTGCTCTATTCGGCCGCAATTGTGAGGCCTGCGTGCATGACCTGACATCTCTGCACAGCTCTCTGGTGTATATCCGAGGCGAAGTGACCCATCGCCGGCCGGGTGCTCCGGCCACCGATCTGCTCGTCAAAATGATCAATAGCCCAGAAGGCAAAGGCGACGTGCACAGTTACTGCACGACCAGCAGTGAAGGCCGGTCGTTGAAATCGACCACGACCCTCATAAGGGATGAAGGAGGACGCGCCATTGCCGCCTTCTGTATCAATTTTGACACCACCGAATTCTACAATGCCGGTCAGGCCCTGCTGCCCTTTCTCCATCCAGAGATCGGCGTTCCACCCAGTACCGAAACCTTCGCCCACTCGGCCGGTGAGACGGTGGAGGCACTTTTCCATAACGCAGTGCGGGCGATGGGTAAACATCAGACAACTATGAATGTCGATGAAAAAAAACGCCTCATCGCGATGCTCGAAGCAGATGGCCTCTTCCAGTTCAAGGGGGCGGTAGAACAGGTGGCCAAGATGATGGGCATTACCAGATTCACCGTCTATAATTATTTAAAAAGAGTTCGATCAACCAACACAATTCACAGAAAAGAGGAACACCAATGATTCGCAACGTCATTTTCACCACCCAGGCTCCGGCCGCCATCGGCCCCTACTCCCAGGCCATCGCCACCAAGGACCTGCTGTTTGACTCCGGCCAGCTGCCGATCGATCCGTCAACCGGGAAAATGGTTGATGGCGATATCGGCACAAAGACCCAGCAAATACTTAAGAATGTCGCAGCTCTTGCCAAAGAGGCGGGAACCGACCTGACGAAAACCCTAAAAACCACCATTTTTCTCACCGATCTCGGTGATTTCCAGGCGGTTAACAGTGCCTATGGCAGCTCTTTCCCCGAGGCCCCGCCGGCGCGCAGCACGGTCCAGGTTGCCGCGCTGCCGCTTGGCTCAAACATTGAGATTGAATTTATCCTGGCAAGATAAAAATATTTTCCAGGATTGAGGGACACTTTATGAAATTTACGGTCAAAGACATCCTCGAGATGGAGGTCACCCTGGCTCTCGGCTGCACCGAACCGGTGGCTATTGCCCTGGGTGCTGCTGCGGCTGCCACTCTCCTGCCGACCAGAGAGTTCGATTCCATTGAGATCTGGATCGATCCGAATATCTACAAAAACGGCATGGCAGTCACCATCCCCGGTTGTGGCGGCATGCAGGGCCTCGACACAGCTGCAGCTCTCGGCGCCTATGGGGGTAATCCCGCAAAAAGCCTCGAGGTGCTGGAAAGCCTCACCGACGCAACCATCACCCAGGCTAAAAAGCTCCTCGGAGAAAATAGGGTAACCGTTCATCTCAGGGACGAGGTCGGTCTCTATGTGCGGACAAAGTTGGTAGCAGGGGAAAACATCGCCGAATCATTGATCGTTGATCTGCACAGCAATATCGTCAGTCTCAAGCTGAACGGAAAGGAGGTAACCGATTCACCTCTCCTTGAGCGAGCCCTGAAAAAGGGTGGCAGGCACACCATGGCCGAACTTGAAACCTGGTTGCGCAGTCTCAACCTTGAACAGATTCTGGAACTGACGGCGGAGCTAGACGACGACGATCTCAATTTTCTCGAGATAGGGGTCAACCATAACCTGGCTCTGGCCGAATACGGCCTGAAACACGGAAGTGGCCTGGGTATTGGCAAGGCCATTGATCGGCTGATCAAGCAGAAACTGATGGTCAACGATATGTCCAACTCGGCACGCAGGTTGACCTCCGCCGCCGCTGATGCCCGGATGGGTGGGGCGAACCTGCCGGCCATGAGTTCCGCAGGCAGCGGCAATCACGGCCTGACTGCAATTCTGCCGATCTGGGCAATCAAGGATTTCATCGACCATGACCGAGACACCCTCCTGCGGGCTATCGGCCTTAGCCACATCATCACCGCCTATGTCAAGGCCCATACCGGCAGACTGTCAGCCGTCTGCGGCTGCTCGGTTGCAGCCGGCGCCGGGGCGACGGCGGGAATCACCTATCTGGTCGGCGGTGATATCCACCATATGGAAGGGGCGATCGGCAATATCCTTCAAGATCTGGCCGGGGTAATCTGTGACGGTGCCAAGGCCGGATGCGCCATCAAGCTGAACACTGCCGCGGGTGCTGCGGTCCAGGCCGCCCTTTTTTCCCTGCAGGGGGTCAATGTCAAGGACACCGACGGAATCATCGGCAATTCCACCCGACAGACCGTTCAAAACATGGGGGCTCTCAGTCATGATGGGATGATCCAGGCTGATAAAACCATCCTGAAGATCATGTTGGAAAAACAGCTGAGCAAGGGCAGGAAGAAATGATCAGTTGTTTATTCAGCAACACTGTGAACTGATAATCTTTTCCGCAGCAGCCACCAGGCAAGAGCGCCGTACGGAACAGTACAAAGCCAGAGCTGCTGCCAGTACGGGAGAATATCGGAAAATTCGGCTCCCATCTGGTTTAACGCAACAAATGCCTGAATAGCCGGGATGACTGGAATCACTTGGCTTGCCGTAACAATTGTCGCGGGGATGGCGGAGATCGGCCAGATAAAGCCGGGGGCGAAGATAAGCGGCATCGAACTGATGATGACCAGTAGGGTCGCGAGCTCGCGTCGCGGCAACAGCGATCCCAGGCAGATACCAAGAAAGGTGGCGCTGAGCAGGAACGGCAGATGGAGGAGGGTGAGCTCGCCAATTTCTGCCAGCCTGGGGATGTTGTAGTAGGTGAAGCTGAAGCCGAAGTAGTACATAAAGAGCAGCCTAGTAGAGAGCGACAAAAATCCGGTGCGTACCACGAGAAGCTGCAGTGGTGCAGCCCTTTGCCAGTATCCTTCCTGACATGTAGGTTGCGCCTCATTTTGTCCGCCGCCGAGAATGCCGAGTCCCATAATGAGAGTTTGATGGAGGATGAGGATAAAGATGGCCGGGATGACATAATTGACATACCCCATAGTCGGATTGAAGACCGGCACGAGATTGAGTTTTATGGCACTCTGCTGCTCTGCTGCCGGCGTCGGTGACTGGCCGGACATGATCATTCGACTGAATTTCACCTCCGCCGCCTCTTCCAGGCTATGGGCCCGCGCACTCAAGCGAACCTGGGGAGTGGCCTCGACCATCCGTTCCAGACGCCGACTGAATTGACTATTGTCGAGATTGACCACTACCACCTCCTGGTCTCTCGATACCTGTTGGGTAAGGGCAGGGGATAGAGAAAGGAGTAAAGCAGTACCCCGCCGAAAACCGTCAAGAGTATGGCCGGATTGGTAAAAATTGCCGACCATTCATTCTGTATGACATCGCACCAGCTCATGCACATATCCTGCCTTCAACTGGGTTAGAAGTCAACTGCCTGGCCCTATAAATGGAAAACAGCAGGGGCAGGACAAACACCCCAAGAGCCATCAGTTGCGGGATGGCGGATGGCAGCGGCGCTCCATAGTTTACCTGTCCGAACTGGATTTCAATATAGTGGCATACCGGCAGAAAACTGCGCCAGATTTTCGCCGGCAAGGTCATGTCGGTAATCGGAAAAGTCGCTCCCATAAAGGCCAGGCCAGGGGCTGCGGAGACTGAGTGCCCTTGCGGCTTCCAGAGTCATGAAAAAGAACATCGAGGCCGAAGCCAGGCTGGCACCCACCGTCAGCAGCTGGGGAAAAACCAGCATCGGTCAGCTGCCGTGCATCGGCCAGCCTTGCCGGATGTACATGAACCAGAGAAAGAGCAGGCCGTGCAGCCAGAAGAGGGCAGGCTTTGCCTCAACTTCGAAACTCCGCATATCAAAGCCCTTGTCGCCGTTTGTTGTCCGCCAAGTGACAAAATCCCCCATGACCGCGACATGGTTGACGCGAAAGGGATGACGGCTATTGTTCAACGCCGGAATGGTTACGACAAATTCATGGCCTTTCGGAAACTCGGCCAGACGATCTTCGCGGATATGAAATACCGCCCAGGCATCGTTCATATCCATAACGGTAACCACCGGAAAGCCCGGGGGCACCAGCTCGCAGCTCTGCAGCAGGATTTGTGTCACTTCGCCGTCATGCCAGCTTTCAATCCGCGTTTCAGCGGCATATGCCTCGACCTCAGCGATCTGACCCTGCTGCTCAAGGAGGAGGGCATGGTCGAAATGCTTTTTCATGCCATCTTCGAGCTCAACTTTGGTGTTGCACACCTGTCTTGCCAGAACAGCAGTGAAATAGTATCGGGCGACATTGTCAAACTGCTCCTGGCGGCTCATCTCGAACTTTTAATTGGCCTCTTTTTCCTGGCCTCTTGCGATATCCCGGGCGGCATCAATCCGCCCACCGGCATAAATGGGCAAGGACCCGCGAATGCTGCTGGAACGGGTGTTTCGTTCGGCGACCGTTGAGGTAAAAGCTGCATTGAGAGCCGAACCGGACAGGCCATAGCTTCGACCGACCCCTTCAAGCAGCGGCTAAACGATTGCCGGCAGGCATACTCGCGAGAATGTCATTGGGCGAAGGTGTTACCTCGTCATCGAGGTGCATATAGCTTGCCGAAATTCAACCTCCGGCAGATACAGATCACGGGCTGCGTCTTTTTTATGCCTGGCCTGGTCGAGGTTTGCTTTTGCCGCCGCCAGAGTATCATTTTCCTCATTAATTTTCTGCCAAGCTTCGGCAAAACCGAGCAAAGTTTCCCCAGCCTTGGCCTGGAGTGGCTGGTGGCTGAGGATGCCGGTTACCATGAGGCAGACGGAAAGTATCTTTATAAATTTTTGCTTTCTTTTTACCCGAAAAGTAGTCATAAAAATTCCTCCGAAAATGAGGATGATGGCCATCACATGGTTTTTGGTGAGGGTTTCACCGAGGAAAAAAACCGCGAGAATCGTGCTGAAGGCCGGCATGAGATGGATGAAGGGGCCGGCAATGTTAGCCCCCAGCGTACTCACCGCCCGGCTCCAGAAAATAAAGGCAAGAACAGATGCAAAAACTGCCACATAGACGATTGTTATCACGGTGCTGGTGGTGACCGGCATGGTTTTCCCGGAAGCGATCTCTAAAAGATAGAGGGGCAGCAAGGTCGTCAAACCGACCATGGCAATGGCCGTCTGGTAAGCGAGGGGGTGCAGGTCCCGGGGATATTTTTTTAGGTTGACAGAGTAAAAGGCCCAAAGGCATGCGGCAATAAATACCAGGATATCGCCATGGTTGAATTGTAGCTGGAGAAGAGTCGTCAGGTCGCCGCGGGAGATGATCAGCAGGACGCCGCCAAGAGAAATGGCCACCCCAAGACATTGCCTGAGGCTCAGGCCATCCTTAAACCTGGCCCAGGAAATCAGAACTATGATAATAGGCGTGCAGGAATTGACCAGCGCGGCATTGATGGCGGTGGTGGTCTGCATGGCATAGTAAATAAAGCTGTTGAATCCGGCTACCCCGAGGAGACCCTGGATTATCAGGAATTTTTTGTGTTGCATGGCCAGCTGCCGTTCGGCACGAAGATGACGCAGGCCGAAGAAGGCCAGGATCAAAAAGGCTAAGGCCCAGCGCCAAAACGAGAGGGCGAAGGGCGGTATTGCCGCATGCATCCCCCTACTGATGACGAAGTTCCCTGACCAGAAGAGGGTGGTGAGAACAAGCAAAAGATAGGGCATTAAGAGTTGTGACCTCGTGGTTGAAAAAAGGAGAGGGGGTATTATTCCTGGCCGTCATCCTGAGGTTTTTTGAGGACGACCTTGACGTTGGGAAGATACTTTTTAAATGCATCACCGTAGATTTCCCAGATGGTGATGAACAGGGCGGCGACAATTGGTCCGAGAATAATACCCAGGAGTCCAAACATCGAGATACCGCCGAGAGTGCCGAAGAGGACGAAGAGATCGTGCATCTCCGTGTCCTTGCCGACCAGGCGTGGGCGCAGGACATTGTCCAGGTTGCCAGCCACCACACCGCACAGTACGGCGAGAATCGCAACGCCTGCAAAGTTGCCGGTCAGGGCTAGGATAATGAGGGCCGGCAGCCAGATGATCGCCGCGCCGAAGGCCGGGATGATCGACATGACCGCCATCACCGAGCCCCAGAAAACCGGGCCATATATTCCGGCTATGGCAAAGGCGATACCGCAGATCGCCCCCTGCATGACCCCGATGATCAGCGTTCCCTTGATCGTCGCCCTGGTCACCGAAGTAAAACGGTTCAATAATTTTTGCTCATTGTTGTCGTCCATGGGCAGAAAATAGAGAATCTTCATGAGAAGAACGTCTCCCATGGAGAGGAAATAAAACATCACATAGAGCATAATAATGGTTGAAAAGATGGCGTCGATGGTGACCTTGGTAAAGGACGAAAGGGAATCGATGAGGAAGGTGGAAACGGTGCCGACCATTTCACCGGCCTTTTGAATGATGATGTCCCGATACGGCAGGATCTCTTCATAATAGGGCACTTTTTCCAACAGGGTCGACAGGGTCGACGGCTCTTTGATAAAACCCTGGACCCAGGGGGTGACCGACTGACCGACGCTGATTGCCTGGGTTACCACCAGGGTGATAAGCACGGCTAGCGGGGTGAGGACCAGCAAAACGATGCCGAAAACCGTCAGGCTCGACGCGAGGGTCTCTCGGCCGCGCAGTTTTGCTGTCAGTCGGTGGTGCAGGGGGCTGACCATCGCCGAAAACAATCCGGCCATGAAGATGGCCATCAAAAACTGATGGATCATGGTGAGAAAGAGAGCGGAAATAATCACCACCAGGCAGAGCAGTGTTGTTTTATTGATGTACTCCCTATTCATAAGCAAATCACCTTATACGTTTGGCTGTTGTCCTTCGGCGTGCGTTCAGCTCTGGGTGTCATCCGTTGTTTCCTCGGCGGGTGGCGGGGATAATATAATCAGATGTAACTCACGCGGCCCATGCGCGCCATGGACCATTTGTGCCTCGATATCGGCGGTCTTTGATGGGCCGGTGATAAAAACAAAGCTCCCGAGCCGCCCCTTTTCCTGCAGCAAGGCATAGGCCTCGCGCAAATCGGCTACCAGATGCTCTCGTTTTAAAAGAGCAATATGGATGGACGGTACCAGGGAAGTGGAGCGCGGGCAGCCCGGTTCGGTGAATTGGACGAGGGTGGCCGAATCGGCAACCCCGATGTCCGGAGCGGTTATACCAATAAAGGAGGCTATGGTCTTTTCCCGCAGTTGCCGGTCGGGACTGAAGGTGGTGTGCACGGTGACGTCATCTTGGTCGAAACGTTTCCACAGTTGTAAGGTGGCGAGATCGGAATGGTCATGGTGAATGATGTGCTTGGTAGGGGTGAATTCCGGATTTTTCGTCCTGACCAGTTCGATGATAAGGGCCGCTGCTTCATCATGGGTCCGGACGAGATGGGATTTTATGCTTAAGGCCTGGGCATTGGTCTGGAATAGCTCGACCAGGTGGTCCTGCTGCTCCGCCGTGCGGTTCCTCATGCCCTGCAGGGGTAACGTCGTGTCGGCCTTGGCAAAAAGGGTCGGGAACAGCCTTTTCGGTCGCTCTTCGTCGGGGGAAAGACCGAGGCTCTGGCGGATGTTTCTCAGGAATGCGGTCTGGTTGTCCATCAACTCTCCTCCTTTTTTTGCCCTTCAGTACCGGTCGGTCGATTGGCAAGGTATTTTTCTTTCCAGAGTTCGGTAAAAGTTCGTCGGGCAAGAGGCGGCAGATCGCGCTCGGTGGTCCAGCCGCCGGCAAGTCCGGCCATCTTACTGATCATCTTGTTTTTCTTCACAAAGGGGCGCTGGAATAAGCGGCCCAAGCGAAGCAACGACCGATACAGAAAAGGACTGCTGATCAGCAGCTTCCAGAAACTGAAGATGTAGGCCTCGGCGGGGTCATGCTGCTTGGTATTCCAGCGGTCGTTGCCGTAGGCCAGTTTATGGCGCAGGGCGGAAAGCATCCGCGGTAAATCGTTTTCGACAGGGCAGATATCCTTGCAGGCCCCGCATAAGGTCTCGCCTTTGCAGAGATCGGCGTGTTTATTGACACCGTCAAGGAGCGGCATGACCACCGCCCCGATCGGCCCGCAATACGTTGCATTGTAAGCATGTCCGCCGATCTTGCCGTACACCGGGCAGATATTCAGGCAGGCGCCGCAACGGATGCAGGCCAGCACCTCACGGAACTCGGGATCGGCAAGGATTTTGCTCCGGCCGTTATCGATGATCACCAGGTGGAATTCCTTTGGTCCGTCGGGGTCGTCGGCGCTTGTTGGGCCACCGAGAAAACTGACGTAGGTGGAGAGTTTCTGCAGGGCGGCACCGCGGGTGAGGAGATGGAGGGCCTCCCGATGCTCATCGAGGGTAGCGACGACGCGCTCCATTCCCATAAGGGCAACAAGGGTCGGCGGCATGGTCGTGGCCATGCGAATATTGCCCTCGTTCGAAACCAGGCTGATATGGCCGGTTTCGGCACAGGCCAGATTGCAGCCGGTAAGGCCCATCTCGGCGTCGAGCATCTTTTCGCGCAGTGTCTTGCGTGCCGCCATGGTCAGGGTCGGAGGGTCATTGCTGTAGTCGATACCCAGTTTGTCGGCGAACAACGCACCGATCTGGTTGCGATCGAGGTGAATACACGGGGCGATGATATGCGATGGCTTGTCGCCCGCCAGTTGAATGATATATTCCCCCAGGTCGGTTTCGACGACTTCTATGCCCGCAGCCTCAAGCGCCTGATCGATGTTGATTTCCGCTGAGATCATCGATTTGCCTTTGACCACCCGCTTGACCTTGTTCCTTTTTGCGACGGCCAAGGTGTAGTCGATGGCATCCTGGGCAGTTGCCGCAAAATGCACCTGACCGCCCCTAGCCCGGACATTTTGTGCCAGTTCGGCTAGGATGATGTCCAGATGGGCAAAGGTGTTCATCCGCGCCTCTTTTACCCGGTGGCGCATCTCCTGGTCGTCCATGGTGGCCCAGATTTCCATGGCCCCCTTGCCGAAACGATCCTGAAGTCCGTGCAGACTCTTTTGCAGGCACGGCGAAGCGATACCGGCAGCGGCTGCTGTTCGGTAGGATGGTGGGGTTGTTTTGCTCATCGGCTTTCTCCCTTCACCCCGGCAAGTACCTGGGCAATATGCAGGACCTTCACTTTTTCCCCTCGTCTTGACAGGCGGCCGAGGATGTTCATCAGGCAGCTGATATCGCAGCCGACCACGGCGTCTGCCCCGGTGGCCAGGATATTGGTGATTTTTTCATCGACCATGGCAACACTGATTTCCGGATAATTGATACTGAAGGTGCCACCGAAGCCGCAGCAGGTATCGCTATCCACCATTTCGATCAGTTCCAGACCCCGGACGTTTGCCAAGAGCTTTCGTGGCTGCCGGGCGATGCCGAGGCCCCGGCTGAGATGACAGGAATCGTGATAGGTGACGACCCCGGGATGCTCGGCCATGACATCGGTGATTCCCAGGACATCGACAAGATATTCGGTGAATTCAAAGGTTCTGGCGCCAATTGCCCTGGCTCGCTTAGCCATAACCGGGTCGTCCGGAAATAGCTCCGGGTAATGATGGCGGACCATATAGACGCAGGAGCCGGAGGGGCAGACAATGGTTTCGGCACCTTCGAAGACCTCGATAAAATGCCGGGCCGCCGTCGCTGCCTCCCGGCGGTAGCCGCTGTTATAGGCGGGTTGTCCACAGCAAGTCTGCCCTTCAGGGTAGGCCATTGGAATGGAAAGTCGATCAAAGACCTTGACCATAGCTTCCCCCACTTCGGGAAACATGCTGTCAACCAGACATTGGATAAAGAGGGAAACAGGTGCGCCAGCCATAATATCACCACGGGATGAGGATAAGACGATCATTTTGCAAAAAGATTGTCAGCGAAAATACCTCGCCGACGGCACCTTCAGGTTTTGAGAAAAAAAGCAATGAAGGTTTGGGAAATCGCTATTTGCTTGAAGCAATTCGCATAATCTTCTAGAAAGGTCAACAGGATTGTACTGTATTGTCGAGGCAAAGAACCTAAATTAACCGACGAGAGGAAGAAAATGAAGAGAATTGTCAAAGTGTTTCTGGCCGCCGCCTTTCTGGTGACGGCAACAACGGCGAATGCTGTTCCGGCGCGCATTTCCATCAGCCAGTTTGTTGAACATCCGGCCCTGAATGCGGTGATGAAAGGGTTCAAGGATGATCTGCAGGAGAACGGCGTTGCCGCCGAATATAAGGACTATAATGCCAATGGCAATATGGGCACGGCGGGGCAGATCGCCACCCAGATCGCCTCCGATGCCCCGGATCTGATCGTGGCCATCGCCACCCCGACCGCCCAGGCCTGTGCCAAGGCCTATGAAAAGGCGCCGCAACTGGCCAATACGCCGATGCTCTTTACCGCCATTACCGATCCCTTAGCCGCCGGCCTGGTCAAAGACTATATGCACCCCGGCCCAAACATTACCGGGGTCTCGAACCAGATGCCGATGGAAAAACACCTGGAAATGTTACGCCGCGTTCTCCCAAAACTTGCTACTCTCGGGGTTCTCTATAACAGCGGCGAGGTCAATTCGGTGTCGAATGTCAAGCGGCTGAAGGAGGCTGCGGCAAAAATGAACATCACCGTTCTCGACGGTCCGGTCACCAATTCCGCCGATGTCTTTCAGGCGGCGCAGAGTCTCGTCGGCAAGGTTGATGCTCTCTTCGTGCCAACTGATAACACTGTGGTTTCGGCATTGGAGGCGGTCATCAAGGTCTGCGAGCGGACCCAATTGCCGCTCTTTAGCGCCGATACCGATTCCGTCAAGCGGGGGGCAATTGCCGCCATGGGTTTTGATTATTACCAGCACGGCAAGCAAACCGGAGCTATGGCGAGAAAGATCCTGGCGGGGGCCAAGCCTGAGACTCTGCCGGTAGAATTCCAGAAGGATCTTGCTTTCCACATCAATCCCAAGGCGGCGGAGCGAATGGGGCTGAGTATCGACAAGGCGATCCTTGATTCCGCCGACACCCTTTACTGATATTGCCGGCGACCTCGCTACACCGTTAAGATGTGCGAGGTTGCCGGAGATTGACGAAAATGAAGGGTTTGCCGTTGGGCAGATGCACCTAGTGTCATGTCAACCTTGAAATGTCGTAAATAAATGCTATAATTTGTTTAATTTTGAAACATCTACTTTTTCGGGTAAGCCGTCTTTTATTTGTCTTATCGTTTCAACCTCATCTTCAAGGGCTGCGATTTCAACTTTGAGTGTCTCTTTGATGCTATTCTGACGAGACGTTCCATCTTTATTGAAGACACTCTTCACCTTTGAAAATTTCTTGTAGAGACGGTTAAGCTTTTTCTGTAACGACTTTATTGATGCTTCTTTCTCTTTGATTTCAGGATTGCTGAAATCCTGCTTCTCGCTACTTTTTAATTTAAATCCGGGATGCCGACCACTCTTGAGGACGGCGATCGCCGGATAGGCCTTCTGCAGATTGACAAGTGCATTCCAGGACAGCTTCAAAAGCCTGGCTTTCAGTCCCATATCTTTTGCCGTCCGCAGCAGGGTGTTTTGGGGAATCTCCTCGCTGCCAAGGTTATATTCATGGAGCAGGCGTTCCCGAGTCAGCTCGATCTGATTTTTTTCGGTATTACGCTGCAAAAGAAATTGCTTCAAAGTTATTTAAATCAACCTCTTTCCGAGCTTGCCAAAGGTCGTAATTATCCTGCATCTGCAGCCAGCTTTCGGGAGATCGCCCCAAGACTTTCGAAAGTTTTAATGCCATTGCCGGGGAAATAGCCGTTTTACCATTGAGTAACCGACTGATTAAGCCGGTAGTCACCTGTAACTTACGGGCAAGTTCGTTCGAGCCAATATCAAACGGCTGCAGATATACCCTTTTAATGAAGGCTCCCGGGTGCATTGGATTGTGTTGTTGTAGAGTCATTATACACCTTGATTAATGGTAATCTTCATAATTGACCACATACGCATGGCCATCTCTAAACTCAAAAACTACCCGCCAGTTTTCGCTCAAATTAACGGCCCACAAACCCACTCGATCACCCTTGAGAGGATGTAACCGCCATCCTGGCAAATCCATGTCTTCTATTGATGTTGCAGTATGCAGAGCTTGTAAGCGCTCCTCAAGTCGTGAGGCATGGTTGGGATTTATGCCTGCAGTCTTGCCGGTGGTGAAAAATTTCTCTAACCCCTTATGCTTAAAGCTCTGTATCATGAGAACTATTATACAACGGTGTTTACCGTTGCGCAACAGTACAACAAAAATAATCGTTCTCTGAGGCCATCTCTTTACCTACCAATCATCCTGACATCAGGCTTAAAAATATTCGGACAACAGCGTCCCTCCTTCGGGCAGGGCGGTGAAGATGCTTCTGCTCAGCTGGATTTTGTCTTGTCCCAGGGTGAAATCGGTAATGGTGTCCTTGTTGGTTGTTGCATTTAAAGCAGTATCAAAGACAAAGATGTCGTTACCGGTGCCGCCGGTCAGGATATCCTTACCCAAACCACCGGACAAGCGGTCGTCTCCGCTGCCACCAGACAGGGTATTGACGCCGTTGTTGCCGATGAGCCAATTGCTGAGAGTATTGCCTGTTCCGTTGATGGCGGATGTGCCGGTCAAGGTGAGGTCTCGACATTGCCGCCCAAGGTGTAAGTAATGCCGGTTTGCACCGTATCAATTCCTTCACCGAGGTTTTCGGTAATGACATCGGTTGTCACATCGACAATATAGCTGTCATTCACTGCGCCGCCGAGCATTTTGTCGGCACCGGCACTACCGTTAAGTGTATCATTATCCGAACCACCGATCAGGGTATCTCGGCCTTCGGCCCCAAGCAGAGCATCATCGCCGCCACCACCGATCAAGGTGTCATCGCCGCCTAAACCGCAGTCAAGCAGGTTATTGCCGCTAGTACCCAACAGATAATTATTCAATTCGTTGCCGGTGGCATTGATATTGGCAACTCCGTCCAGGATGGCGCTTTCAATATTGGCGCCAAGGACTATGCTGGAATCGGCTTCTTCCATGACTCTTTCTGGGGTCGATTGCAATCGGCCAGGCGGAAAAGTGCATCTTCTAACACCAGTTTTTTCGCCCTCACATGGGGAAACGCCGCTTGCTAACCTCAATGATAAAGGCAAAAGTGCCTTCTGTCGCTTTTGAGGAGGAGGAAATTAAAACGAGCGCCTTTATTACGTGACATCAACGACAAAGAACCCCTCAAACTCCTCATCGGTGATGAGCAGGTCGTCATGAGATTGCTTTTCAAACCTATGGCCGGCATGAGAATCCTCAACAAATTGCCGAAATGCCTCTTTGATTATTAGAGCAAATCGATCACCCATATGTTCCGTCAATATTCCCAGGCGAACTTGACGTGCCAAGAAACGAATACATTCCTTTGAAGGTGCGAGAGATTGTTCAACCAGGATATTTTTTATCGCCCGGATGGAGTTTATTTGATTGGCAGCCGTAAAAATCTGATCGCTCCGTAGAGAACACTTTGAAAGCTTCCTTAACTCTGAAATTGATCGCTCATCAAAATTCCGCGGATTAAGTTTCATAAACGGCTCGGCGTCCATGATATATGGTTTGTCCAAATCAGAATAAAAATGGTACGACTTGCCATTTGTCAAAACGCCGACCTGGGCGGATGCAGCGTGGAAACATCTTCTGAGTCGGGCGGCATGTGCTTCATTTAATTCGCAATCAGAAGACGTACATTCGAACAGAATCGTCGGCTTATCATCTATGAAAATGGCATAGTCAACTTTTTCGCCCTTGGTGCTACCGGCATCGCCCACAAAATTCGGCAGGACCTCCTTTCGATCACAAACGTCATACCCCAATGCCTGTATGAAAGGGATAACATATTCTTTCTTGGTTTCTTCGTCCGTACTAATATTGACATTCTGCTTTTCAATACGTCTTGCGATCGCCTGCAACTGATCAATGAAGTCCATGAAGATAGCTCCCTTTTGTTTGTTGCCGATAATTTAAAAATATTACTGAGTAGTATTAACGCAGAAATTGAGGCATTAAAAACGTAAATTGGCCAAGAGGCTGTCGGTATTTTTCGAATGGTGTAGTATAATATGAATTTGTCAAAAATTACACTCTTTACATGAAAAGTAAGTTCCCTTTTTATTGTCAGTCAAAAGGAGAAAACCATGAACATCGGCAGCCTGTTACCACACCATGGACGCTATCGTCCCGACCATCTGGCGTTTGTCTGTGGTGAAGAACGTTATAGCTACAAGTCGTTTAATGCGTATGTCAACAAACTGGCCAATGCGCTGTTGAGCAGCGGACTCTTGAAGGGAGACAAATTCGCGACGGTACTGCCCAATTGCACACAGCTTATGGCTGCTTACTGGGCGGCGGCAAAGACGGGCATGGTCATCGTCCCAAGCAGTACCATGCTGAATGAAAGCGGGCTTTTCACTTTGCTGAAAAACTCCGATGCGGTTTTGGTGCTCGCCGATGCTTCGTTCGAAAAGACACTGCGAACAATCCGGAAAGATTTGCCGGCCATCGCCGATAATCGTTACATACTTGTCGACTTAGAGCAGCAATCAGAGGGATTTTACAGTTATGAGGATTTTGTCAGCTCCGCGAGCGAGGAGAATCCTCCGGAAGTTTTTATTGATGATTACGATATGTATAACATTATGTACTCCAGTGGAACCACGGGCGCGCCGAAAGGCATCATCCACACCCATTATGTGCGGGCCATGTATTGCACCATTTTTGCCGCCTCCTGGCGAATGACCCCGGAGAGCGTGGCGCTGCATGCCGGGGCCATTGTCTTTAATGGCGCGATGCTGGACCTCATGCCCTGGATGTTTCTTGGGGCTAAGTATATTCTCCACAAAAGCTTTAATGCCGAGGCCGTCATCGCCGATATCGAAAAAGAGAAGGTGACCCATATTGTCATGGTTCCCGCCCAGATCATTGCACTATTAAACAGTCCGGCCTTCAGTCCGGAAAAACTCGCCTCAGTGGAAATGATTCACAACGTTGGCGCTCCCCTGCTGCTCGAGTATAAACATCGCCTCAATGAATTGCTGCCCGGTCGATTCTATGAGTTATATGGTCTAACGGAGGGGTTCATGACGGTGCTCGATAAACACGACGCCATTCGAAAGGTTGGTTCCGTTGGCATACCCGCGCCGTTTATGGAGCTTCGCATTCTCGATATTAACGGCAGGGAATGCGTCCCCGGAGAAATTGGCGAAATCTGCGGCAAAAGCCCGATGATGATGCCTGGTTACTACAAGCAGCCTGAGCTCACCCAAAAGGCCATTATCGATGGGTGGCTGCATACCGGCGACGCCGGATTCGTCGACGAGGACGGTTACCTGTTCTTGGTCGATCGCATCAAAGACATGATTATTTCCGGAGGCGTCAACGTCTACCCGAAGGACATCGAAGAAGTGGTGATTCAACATCCGGACGTCCGCGATGTCGCAGTAATCGGGATACCTGACATAAAATGGGGAGAAGTTCCCGTTGCCGCTGTTTTACTGGCTCCAGACGCCAAGGTGACACCGGAGCAATTGATTGAATGGACCAACCGTAAGGTCGACGCTAAATTTCAACGAATTCATGACGTCGTTATCATGGAAGCCTTTCCCTGCAACGTCGCGGGAAAGATGCTCAAACGCAAAATGCGCGATGAATACAAGCCGAAACTCAAATGAGTAGCAAGAGCGTGGCAACAGGAAGAGGATGGGTATGAGACACAGCTTCAGATCCGCTGCCTAGCCATCATATCCACTTCATCCCTCGGGCGGTAGCATTATAAGATTGCCACCGCCCCGGAAATGAAGGTCGTAGTTGCTTTTAGACAACACAAACCTGCTTTCCTGTTGTGCTTGAATTAGGTTCGGATTGGCCCCTTGCTATGCTTGCGAATAAATGCGGTTCAAATGGGGTCAGAGTCAATTTAGATTTTGATACATGAGATTTTAATTTGACTCTGACGCCATTTATCCTGGATTTAGGTTATTTTAAATGGCAAGATCGCTTGAAACTGACCTGACGGCGAACAGAGCAACCGTTTTAACATTGCATTAAATGAGTTGCCGGGAAGGTTCCAAGGGAGCATCGATACAATGGATAAAAGAATAAAGGAAGAAACGGAAAAACTGTAACAATCAAACCCCTCGCCGGGAGAGTTGCCATGTCAGAAGCTGCTACTGCGTTTTTGAAAAACCATGGGAATCGATCGTTGCTGAGTCTGGCCTGCGGCAAGCGTTTAAATCGCCTGGATAATCATATCAAACTCATGGTGAAGTGCGGGCTCGATTACTATGTTGCAATTGACCGTGTTGGTGGAATCGAATTCGACCCGAGTTCAGCCTTCTCCGATCCAGATACCGTAAATTCTCTTCTTTTATCACATTACGGTGGAAATCCAGAAGAGTTCGCGAGCCATGTCAAGATCTTCCCGAACACCTGTGTGGAGGAACTTGTAAATATCCAATGCCAGGTGGTCGTATGCCAGCGCGTTCTTCCTTTCCGGCATTGGGAGAGCATTATCACATCGATGAATCCGCTTCTCATCCTGCAAGAAGATCTCAACGGTTGTGAGCTTCAGGCCATGAATAAAGAACTTTACAAGAAAACATACCCGGGCATCATTCATTATCAGTTACGACCCTTCAGACACAATCGCTTCGTCCTTGGCGAACGAAACATCATTCTTTGGCGGAGGAGAGATTTTTACCCCTGCCGCGAAGATATGAAACCGTGGTGGGAACGACTCATTTTTTTCATTTTCCGGCGCAAGAGCACGACTCCGTTTGACTCTGGTCAGATTACCCGAAGTTCCTCGGGTCAAGTATAAGCCAAGTTTTCTGTCAAGCGATTGAAGGCCGAAGTTCTGAGGGCGGAGTCGATATGTTCGGCTCGGGTTTCGGCTTCGTACCTGGACCATTTCCACTTTTTTGTCTTGAGCAAGAAACTCATTGCATTCCTCCGTAAACGTCAGTATTGTTACAAATAACACACTTAAGTACATACGTCAAACTAGGAGATTGGGAGGAAAATTATGGAGAAGCAAGCGATCCGCCAGGTGATCCTGGAAACCGTTGAAGATATGTTAGAGGCGCAGTTAAAAAGCGTACGCCGACTTCGCGACAGAGAAGAGGGTACCGAAACACCGACGCGGCGAAAGGTTCGTAAGCGTCAGTCGTTGGTCGATTTATCTGTCGGCATACTTATACAGGAACAGCGTCCGGTGCATATCGACGAGTTGGTCGAGTTACTCAAGGAGCGACACAACCGCCTCACTGAGAGAGATTCGCTCTCCAGCGCCTTGGCCAAGAAAGACCATCAGGGCATCCTTGTGCGTCGGGTCGCGCCGGGGATGTTTACCTTTCGCTCGTAAAATCGAGAGGGAACATATGTAGAAAATTGAAAAGCTCCTTGCGAACATGAAGATCACTCGGATCAACCATCTGTCTATTGTCGCGGCGTTCTGTCGCCGTATAGGGCTTATGGAGACGATCAACCGCATCGTGCCCACTCAAATGGATGTAGACGTAGGCACAATCGTTCAGGCCATGGTGACCGAGGACAATCTGCGCACAATCGGCGAGAACGTCTTCGTCACCCGTCTGCCTTTCTCCTACAACGAAGCGTCTCGCGTGGTTGCCGAATCGGTGAAGGAGGATTGCTGGGAGCACGTCGGAACCATAAGCGAGACACCTTCCACCAACAAGCGGCCTCCGGCTCATTACCGATTAACAGAAAAGTCGGTAACTCTTTATGGCCAACAGTATCGGGCTGTGGTCATGCATTCCTCGGCGCACGACAAACGTCGTCAGAAACGAATAGAACCGGAGATCCAAAAATCCGAGACCACCTTGCGCAAACTTCTTGCCGATGAGACTACACGCGAATACCTCTGCCGAGCAGACGCTGAGCAAGCCGCCTTACGGGTGCGTGAATCCGCCACGCAACTCCATTATATCGAGACTTCGGTGGGTGAAAAGATCCGCTATGCCCGTGGTCGCCCTAAAAAGGGCCAATCTCGCGACATCGCCGCAGAGTACTACGTTGTCGACGCCAAAATGCAACCAAACTTGAAACATATTGAACAAAAACGGAAAGAAGCAGGGTGTTTTGTGCTACTATCCAATGTTCCTCGTGAGGGAAACACCGCGCAAACCGGCGCTGATCTTCTCCGCGCATACAAAGAACAGTATGGCATCGAACGTAATTTTTCCTTTCTCAAGGATCCGCTGATCGTCAACGACATGTTCCTCAAGAAACCCGAACGAATTGAAGTACTCGGAGCTATTTTACTGATGGCTCTGCTCGTCTGGAACCGCATCGAACATGTCCTGCGCCAACATGTGCTTGAAAATGACGTGGACCTTCCTGGCTGGGACAACAAAAAAACACGCCGACCCACCGCATTCATGATGAGCACCATGTTTTCGGGCCTTCAAATCGTCCGATTCGGCGCGACCTGTCGCCTGGCTATGCCCCTGACTGATGTCCAATGCCAATATCTGCAGGCCCTTAGCCTCAAGCGGCAACACATCCTCTCGCCCTCTACGCCTTCAAGGTACGGCTAAATACGGTTAAATAAATCCTCTCTGCAATAGCAAAATGGGTGGGGAAAGTGACCCCATATTCTCATCAAAAACGACACGGTATTGACACAGGCAACGGTGTTGGCACATCCTGCGACTTTAAAGGTGACCATCTGCAGCTTGCCATTACGGAGTGCTAAAAAAACTCGATGATGTCGACGCAAGCGCTTAACCGTTTGCCGTAGCCGTCGGGCTTCTCAATTATGCCATAGCGCTCGATTTTTGAGACCTTTCCTGGAAGTGTGGTGAGTGCTCTTCAAAACTCCTCGGTAATGATATTTTCATGGTGCCTTTCGCTTTCCCGGAGTCTCCCTTTTTGTCAACTGAGGCCTTTATTTATGAAATAATTCTTATATTGCATGTCTTCTATGAGGATGTGACCAATGAGCCAGGTGCCGAGGTAGCCCAGCAGTGCCTCGGAAAGGATGTTCGGCCCTACGTTACCGGCCAAACAAAAAGATTGGGTCTTTTCGATGAAGGCTTTATGTTGGGCTTCCTGCTCGGTTTTTCGGTCATAATCATATTCGGCCATCAGAAACTCTTCGGCGCGAAAATGCTCATCGGCGTAATCGGTCAAGCCGGTCAGCAGGTCGGCGATTGTTTTCGGGTTGGTCAGCACCTTCTGCTCGGCAATAAGCCGGTTGATTATGGCCAGTAATTTTTTATGTTGCTGATCCATTTCGGCAACGCCAACACTGAACTCATCTCTCCAAATGATAATCTCCATAAACGGCCTCAATGTAAATGACTGTTATTTCAAGAAACTCTTCGATGTTCGACAGAATACTATGCGTTTCCAGCTTTTCAACTGAAAACGCAGTCATGCGGGGATTGAGTGCCTGACGGGAGCATCCTGAGGCGCTACTGTTTATTATAGACCAGTGTCTGTTTTTTCTCACCGCTTGGTGTTTGGCGAGTAACTTTGAGGACCATTTCCTGACCATTGGCAATCAGACTCCGTTCATCGGTCATTTCAACATTCATACCGCTGATCTGGGAAGTAGTTTTGGCAACAAGCATATTGCCGACTGAGTGCATTGTGGTTTTTGATTGCCCGCCGCCGGGCAGACTGTTCATGCTTTCGCTGCCATCAAGATTGTAAACTGCGGTATCGCCGGTTGACCGTTCAACACTCAGCTGAGTGGCTGTCTGCTTAATGATAAGTGTTACCTTATTCATCGGGGTCTTGGCGGCAGAGGTATTCATGCCGAGGTCACTCTTGCCGGTGTCGAGCACCCAGGTGCCGGAAAAATTGGCTGCTGCTTGAGCGTATGCATAGCCGGCCATCACTATTACAAATGCTAACGAGGACAAAATAACTCTTTTCATTTTTTCTCCTGTGCTAATGGTTATCGCTGGCTCTCGAGAATATCACAAAGACTGCCTATCGTTTCCGTCTTCCACCCCCGCCTTCATATTCTCACATTACCCTTATCAGCATCGGCCCGCTGATAAAAAACCACACGGATCCGCTCGATATGCTCTCGCAGTCCGGCGTGGTTGAGCTGGTCAAAAATCAAGAGGTCGATCATGTAAGGGAGAAGCAGGTCATCCAGCTCAAAATCTATGTCATCGAGATCCTTCCAAGAAAGCCCTGCACCGTGCAAGGCAAGGTCAATATCCGAGCCGGGTTTGAAGTTGCCTTTCGCCCACGACCCGTACAATACGGAATACGGCATTGTCAATGGCCGGGTGCTTGGCAAAGACACCGCATATCTTTTTGTATTGTGTTTTGTGTATACACCTTAAATTTTGATAAAATAAGGTAATACTATCAGAACAATACCTGAAATGATCATATATATTCGAAATGAAATAGGGAAATACCATTGACCCGATGCCGCTTATAAGTGGAACCACGGCCTTTTGTTTTCTGCCATAAACAAAAAATCCTAAGCCTATTGATCCAAAGAGCACTCCCAGTAGTAAAGTCGGTGTGGTATCCATTGGTTGCTTTTATTCATGGTCTTTTGCGTTGCCCAACGTGCTGGTCAGCCGCCCCAGGGGCGCTGGCGTTTAAAATAATAGTAGGCGTAGTCATCGGGTATCTGCGCGTTGATGACGTCTTGTGCGTCGGTTCCCATGCCTGGGTATGCGTGGGTTTCCCATCGCACCAAGTCAAGTCGGACATCGAGCTCACGGCTCCACGTCACATTGAGTTCGCGGATGACATCCTCCAGTTTGCAGCGTTTTGCCTCAACGTCGCCGGGTGACGCAACGAATACCGAAAGCACATGTTCTTGACGTGCCATAGAATTCCATTTTGATTTGGGCGGAGAACTCGGAATTGAGGGGTGCGCGGATGGCACTATCTCGCTATCTACGAACATCGTATGTTATTCGCATCCCCTCAAATGGCATGTTGGGCATTTTTCAGGCCCTGACACTTGGCGTAAACAAATTCAGGGTCAAGGTCAACCCCTGAGTCCCATTCGATAGTGTCAAAGGCTACGCGAACCCGTTTAAACGCATTGTGATCCTTAAGCCTCAGGAAAACACCAAAATCCAGGAATGGCTTCATATCCAATTTGCCTTGTTCGCCATTATCAAAATCAATGAGGAGCACGAAATCTTCACCAACAAAAACGTTTTTTACTGATGGATACATAGTCCTATCTCCTACTGAAGAGGTTGAATCTTGAATGGCTCTTCGCCATTTGTTACCAATTCCCAATCGGCCATCAACTCATCCTGATGGAGCTCGGCCCACGCTAAAACAAGCTTTGTTTGCTTTCTTGGCAAGTTACCGTGAATAATTTCGCATGTCCGGATATCCAAAGCCGCTTTGTATTCCGCAAAATACACGTGAAAAATGTGGTGGAGGATGCTCACCGGGAGCAAAATACTAATTATAAGCCCGTAGAACATTGATATTGTAGGCATGGTGGGTACTCCATTTCAATTAAAACTTTCATCAAGAAATCACTTCATCAGCCAATGTGTCGTCCAACATGAAAAATAGGGTCTTGATGTTTCACACATCTCTTTCATTTACACCATGGATTATTCTGCTCACCGTAGAATAGTGCAGACCAGTCTGACTGGCAATTTCCTGCTGGGAATAGCCATATCGTAAATGAGCTCGGACGATCGCTTTATTCCGATCAGACTTTATCTGGCTGGCATGAAACAGGTTCGCGAGAAGAGGCCGCCCGACAAAACGAGCGCTACGAGGAATCTCTTTCTCTCCTCTCTTCTGCTCCAGATAGGGCAGCAGGATCTTCAGAAAGTGTTCACCGCCGAGAAGACCTTGCCCTTTCAGGTTTTTCCAGGGCGATTCCGCGATAATGCCGGCCACAACAAATTCCCTATAGTGTCGTACAGCATTTTTAAGGTTATTGCCGAACTGGGCGAGAACCCAATCGGTAGAGAGAAACTGTGGTTTGTTTATAATTTTTGCCGTTGCAGAATAACTGGACCATGGATAATTGCCGGGATGTGCAACAATTTTCGCTCGAACCGGATTGAGGACGATGTACCTGCACAATTCAAGAAGGTATTTCTCTTTCTCAATGAGGATTGCTTTGTACCGGCCCTGGAATAAATGACCAACACGGTTATGTTGTCGATTGAATTTCTGCGTATAGATGCCTCCAAGTTGCCGCATTCCAGCAGAGAGATTGGCATCGGGAGTTTCAACCAGCAGGTGGTAGTGGTTGTCCATCAGGCAGTAGCCGTGGCAACACCAATTATACCGCTCGACAAGATCGCCAAGGATTGTAAGGAACACAGACCTGTCTGAATCATTGAAAAAAATCGGTGCATGCGCGTTCCCTCGTGCTGTCAGGTGATATATTGCCCCTGAATATTCTATTCGTAATGGTCTAGCCATGACCTTTTATATCAAAGTTTAAAGCAAATTACAAGACCTGACCCCTTTTTGTATGCAAGACCTGACCCCTTTTTGTATGACCCCTTTCTGTAGCGTCAATGGCCCGGTGCCGCTGACCCGCACGTTGGGCACAGCCTGTCACACTTGACTTTTTGAAAATTATTCAATACATTGTATGTATGATTAAATTTGAGTGGGATAAACACAAAGAATCGGCCAACGTGAAAAAGCATGGTGTTTCATTCCAGGAAGCCAAATCTGTGTTTTACGATGAATTTGCCATTCAATTCTTTGACGGCGATCATTCTCTTGATGAAGAAAGATTTCTTTTGCTTGGAATGAGCGCCAATGCGAGAACTTTACTCGTTTGTCATTGTGAAAGAGCCGGCGGCGAAGTTATTCGGCTTATATCTGCCCGCAAGGCCACCAAGCGAGAGAAAATGTTTTACAAAGGCGGTGAATTATGAAAGCGGAATATGATCTTTCTCAAATGAAATCGCGGAAAAACCCCTACGCGTCAAAGCTGAAAAAGCCTGTAACCATGCGTCTTTCCGAGGACGTAGTGGCATATTTCAAAGCAATGGCGGATGAAGCAGGTGTTCCCTATCAAAGTCTAATCAATTTATATCTTCGAGATTGCGTCAATCAGCATCGTAAAATAAATATTGCTTGGGCGGCAACTTCAGAACAAGGGAAATCTCGCTAAATTTCAGCTATTTTTGCCCCAACTAGTAAAAGTAAATTGGGTCAGAGTGAATTTAGATTTTGATGCATGAGTTTTTAATTTGACTCTGACCCCATTTGCCACCATTTGCCACCATTTGCCAGCCATTTACCCTAGACGTGGCGATTTGGAAGGGCAACCAGCAAAAGGAATGGTTGGAGAAAAGACAAGTACGTCTCCCGGCTTCCAAAGCAATCCTGGAAGCCGGAAAAGGTGCAATGACGGACCCAATGTGGCCTATCGCTCAGCCATCGGGATAAAGCTCCGAGCCGTTTGGCCGGTATAGATCTGCCGGGGACGGGAGATCCGCAGCTTATGGTCATGCAGTTCCTTCCAGTTGGCAATCCAGCCGGGCATCCTGCCGATGGCGAACATGACGGTGTACATATTCAGCGGAATACCGATAGCCCTAAGGAGGATGCCGCTGTAGAAGTCGACATTGGGGTAGAGATTGCGGCTGATGAAGTAGTCATCCTGCAGGGTTGCTTGCTCAAGCTGCAGGGCTATGTCGAGGAGATCGTCGTCAAGGTGCAGCGCTTCAAGGACGTCGTGCACCTGTTTTTTTAATATAAGGGAGCGTGGGTCAAAATTCTTGTAAACCCGGTGGCCGAAACCCATGAGCTTAAAGGGATCGTTCTTGTCCTTGGCCTTTTCGATATAATACGCCGGGGGCCGACCGGATTTCTTGATATCTTCAAGCATTTCGATGACCGCCGCATTGGCGCCGCCGTGCAGTGGTCCCCACAGGGCGCAGACCCCGGCGGCCACCGAGCTGAACAGGTTGGCGCGCGAACTGCCGACCACCCGGACAGTTGAGGTCGAGCAGTTCTGTTCATGATCGGCGTGCAGGACCAGGAAAAGGTTCAGCGCTTTATCGATGACCGGCGAGACCTCGTACTCCTGGTACGGGTCGGAAAACATCATGTGCAGGAAATTGCCGCAATAGGTCAGGTTGGGGTTGGGATGGTTGATCGGTCTGCCACCAGCCATGCGATAGGCAAAGGCGGCGATGGTTCGAACCTTTGAGAGCAGCAGGGCGACGGTTCGGTCAAATTCGTCGCCGGTGGTCGGGACGTCGAGGACCTCCGGATGAAAACATGAGACCAGATTGAGCATGGCCGAGAGAATCGCCATGGGCGGTGCTGAAGTGGGGAAGCCGGAAAAATGGTGCTCAAGGTTGGTGTGGAGTGGGGCATGCTCTTTCAGCCTAGCCGAAAAGGCCTTAAGTTGGCTGGCCTTTGGCAATTCTCCGTAAAGGACGAGATAGGCGGTTTCTACAAATGTGGCCTTTTCGGCAATTTCCTCAATAGGATAGCCGCGATAACGGAGGATTCCCTTGTCGCCGTCGACATAGGTAATTGAGGAGTAGCAGGAGCCGGTATTGCCAAAGCCGGGGTCCATGGTGATATAGCCGGTAGCGTCGCGAAGCTGCTGGATATCGATACACTTTTCGTTCTCTGAACCAATGATTACATCTAAATCGTAGTTTTTGCCTTCAATGGTCAGCGTTGCTTTCTCGCTCATAGTTTGCTCCCAGGTTGTGATAATCTCCAGAGGAATTTAGGTGTCTTAAAGGTGACAGATGCTTGAGAGTATTAATTCTTACTAAGAATAGCAAACATTTATGCTGGTGCAACGCAAATTCCTGAATGGGCTGAGAAATGAAGGATGGCGGAGGAGGTGTGACCGGCGAGGAGATGGAGCGGGAAACGAGATTCGAACTCGCGACTTCAACCTTGGCAAGGTTGCACTCTACCACTGAGTTATTCCCGCTCATGTGTGCCGGTGCGGATGTGGTTTTTAGCAGAAGGATCTAGTGAAGTCAATAGATATTTAAACCTGGCTCGGGTCATGGAACCAGCCGGTAATGATGGAGATGTTTGGCGAGCATTTCCTCAGGCGGCGGCAGGAGTTGCCTCCCGAACCTATTCTCGTTACTTCCGTGCGGCCGTCTGTGCGGGTCAGCACTATTCCGGCAACAGATCGTAATAATAGGTGAGGATATCGGTGCGGGTGACGATGCCGATCATTTTGTCATCCTGCACGACGGGGAGATGGCCGACATCCCTTTCGATCATGATGCGGGCGGCAACCGATGGTGAATCGCCCGGGCCGATGCTGAGGATGTTGCGGGCCATGAAGGCCTTGACCGGGCTGTCCCACTGGCTGTCTTTCTTGACCTTTTTGAGGTCCCAGAGAACGATAATGCCCCGGATAGCATCACCTTCCGTCACCATCACGCCGCGGATCTTATGGCTGGTCATGAGAGCCTGAACCTCGTGCATCGGTGTTTCCGGGGCAACTGAGATCACCGGAAAGGACATAATGTCGGCGATATGGATGCTCTCGGAGCCGTTCGCCACAATGGCGGTGGTGATTTTTTCAATAATCTTTTCAACCGACATTTCCGTGTATTTTACCGTCGCCGATCCCGCCGCGCTGTGGCCGCCTCCACCGAACATGCTCAATATCTGTCCGACATCGATGCTCTCCACGCCACTGCGGCCGATTATCGAATGGCGGTCGTCGCTGGTAAAAACCACAAAGAGGGCGTCAACATTGACGATCTTTCGGTACATGTTGACGATGGTCGCCAGGCTCGGCACCTTCTTGTCGAGGATGACGTGGTTGAAACCGATGGAATGTCCGAAGAGCATTCTTTTTTCAGTTTTTTTCATCATCTCAAAGAGGATTTCCTTTTGATTCTCCTCATAGGGCGGGTTGAGAAAAAAACCGGCGACATTCAGATCGGCCTTGTTGTCGAGCAGATATGCGGCGGCCCGGGCGTCATCGGCAGTGGTCCCGGGAAAGGAAAGATATCCGGTGTCTTCATAGAGACCAATGAGCATGACCGTCGAGTCAAGCGGGGTGAGCTGGACACCGCGCCTTTGCATTTCCCGGGCGAAAAGCGTGACGGTTGAACCGATTCGCTCCTTACACGACCAGCCGGCCTGTATGTCGCCCCCGGCCATCATATGGTGATCCCAGAGATCGATTTCCAGGCCGGCCCTTTTGGCGAGTTTGTCCATGCGGTCAAGCCGCTGCCATTGGTCGGTGTCGACGACGATCAGCTTGGTTACCTCGTCGTGCTGCACTTCATTGGGCAGGATGATATTGAAAGCGGTCTTATGGGTTGAGAGAAACTTTTCGACGTTTTTGTTGGTCATCTTTGGAATCACCCCGATGCAGCCGGGATAGAGAATGGTGGCGGCGATGACCGAGGCCAGGCCGTCAAAATCGGTATTTTTGTGGGTTGTCGCGATAAGCATGGGGAAATTGGAGAATGTGCGGAGTTGAGATTGTGCCTTTCATTCAGGGTTGCGTAATGGTGGTTGAGGATCTTTCCCAATACAGGTGGGCCACCTTATTGGTTTCCACTATACCGGAGCCAAAGGGAATATCAAGGCAATATCATGTGCCTCGCGTTGCAGGCCTTGCCACCCCTGGAAAAGAGCGGTATGTTTGCTGATTTATCGAGGGGCCCACAACACAGGTAAAAACCTCCCACAATTCTTTTTCCGAAGGCAAAGAACAATGACCGTAAACCTGAGAATCGACCAGCTCCAGGCGCTCTGGCTGCAACAGTTATATCATGAGCATGAGGACATTTGTCTCAGTCATAATGTGCTGCTGCAGACGCCGATCTTTGAAATTTCCGATTCGCAAAAAATCTACGGTTGCTGGCATGCGGTGACCGGAATTCTCAGTCTCAGCCGCCATCTCATCCTCCAGCATCCTTGGACTGTCACTCTTGAGGTTTTGAAGCATGAAATGGCGCATCAGCTGTGCAGCGCATCGTTGCGCGGTGGTGGCGCGGCGCACGGTGAAGTCTTCCAGCAGGCCTGCGAGCGGCTCGGGGTGCTGCCGGAATTCCGACGACCGGGGGTGGTGGTGCCGGAGATGGTGCATAAGGCGGCGGCCCGTTCCGAACTTTCCGAAGGTGGGCGGAGGTGCCTTGCGAAAATTGAAAAACTCCTGGCCCTGGGACGATCGGCAAATGAGCACGAGGCTGCCCTGGCCATGGAAAAGGCCAATGAACTGTTGGAGAAGTACCACCTCCAAGGCCTTGGGGAAGGTGGCGAGCATCGCTACGCCTGTGCCGTTATTGATCGCAAAAAGAAAAAGATCGCCGGTTACCAACGGCATATCTGTTCAGTCCTGCAGGAATTCTTTTTTGTGCGAATAGTTTTGTCGCAGCTTTATGACCCCTTCCGTAATGACAGCTTCAAAACCATCGAATTATTCGGAACCAGGGAGAATGTGGCTATTGCCGAGTATTGTTATCATTTTCTCGAAAATCGCCTGGCGATTCTCTGGACGGCCAATCGAGACAGGTTTCCGGGCCGGGTGCAGACGGAAAAGAATAGCTATTTTCTCGGACTGTTACGCGGTTTTCACCTGAAGCTTCACGAACAGAAGAAGAGCCGAACTGAGAAAACCATTCAGCCGCAGGTCGGTGCCTTGATTGTCGCCGAGGAGCAAAGACTGGCATGGTTTGTCGGCATGCGCTTTCCCCGCCTCCGGCGGGGATCTGCCAGAGGCTCTAAGGTTTATGGCGCCACCTATAACGAAGGGATCGAGGCGGGCCGACAGATCACCTTAAACGATGCAGTCACCGGCAGAAAGCCCGGCTTTGGCGGCCTGTTAGAACCTTAGAAATTCATTTCTTGTTGTTTAAGAATCTGAAGTTTCCTAGAAATTAAGATACGATTTGATGAGAGCAAATATCAGATAGGAATGTCTATCAAAAAAGTCTTCAACTTCTATGCCAAAATAACTGTATTGATAAAATAATTGTGCAAATTCGAGCATATAGATAGTGAAAGGCAAACAACTCCATGGTATAGTTCAGTGGTCTAACGCATTGAAATTATACCAAAAGGAGTCACTTACCAATGTTTATACTACGCGATTTGCTTGTTCCTCTGCAAGAGGTTTTTTCCAAGACGAAGCAAGGGCAGAAGAGAAAAGTCTGGTTTGCATACACTCTGCTCGCGGTGGTGGTACCGTTCACATCGTCAATCACTTCCAATTTGCTGCGTGCTCTGCATACATTGTTCGGATTGCAGATCCAGAGTCAACAGTTTTATACCTTTATGGGAAGTACAACCTTACCTTGGAGGGCTTTATGGAGAACCATGTGGGGACTGATTCCGAATGCAGCTATAGAGGCACGAATTATTGTTGCGATGGATGATTCTATCAATCCGAAGAGTGGCAGGAAAATATTCGGCTGTGGCCATTTCCACGATCATGCAAAGAAAGGAAACCAGAATTCTTACCCATGGTCGCAGTGCATTTTGGCTTTACGGCAAGCAAAGAGAAGT
>JBBQVT010000038.1:0-29144 GCA_038211245.1 Desulfobulbales bacterium
GCATTACAGAAGGCGGGATCAAAACGAAAACTGTGGGAGACTGTCCGCGGCTTCTTCTACAATTACCGGGTTGATTCCATGGAAACCATTTTACGCGCAATAGCCCATGGCTTTGAACGTAGGGAACTTAAAGAGGTCTGCTAGACGTAACGGGAGACCGCACTATAGTGTTTTCAAAGATCGTACCCTGTAAAAACTTGATACACAGGGTGGATGGACAATTATGTCCAAATTACTACAAAGTTGCTCTTTTTCGCCGGAGACGACGTACAAACGAGTTGGCAAAATGTGTTTCGAACGAATAATTGAAAAATTAGCTCGCTTTTTTTGTTAGAAAATTCAACGTCCACTAACACGACTAGACTTCTAGCCAAAAAGGGAATTGCTGGTTATACGAAAACGAGGATTGGCCGATTTAATAATCAAAATCTAAAGTGGGTAATGCCGCATTCCACCGACAGCGAAGAGAGGTTGAGTAGTTATCCGGTTCTACGGGCCAGCGACTGGCTGATGCCCGATAGTAAACCGAACTGCTGCGAACCGGTGAGAATATAGAGCAAATTGCCGCGAAGGCAAGATGTGGTTGATATGGCACTCACCAACATTTAAAAATATTTGTTAAATCGTCATTTGTGGCGAAAATATCCACATATATCTTTTATATCGTCACAAATGACGATATATTGCCCTTTAGTAAAGGAGGGTTTCCTGATGAAGATTGAAGGATTATTGACGGACGAGGCGATTCTGGCAGAGCTGGGCAGGCGCTTTGCCCAGCGTCGGCTCGAACTTCAGCTGACGCAGGAGATGCTGGCGGAGCAGGCGGGTGTATCGAAGCGGACGGTGGAGCGTATCGAAGCCGGGGCCACGGCGCAAATGTCGACGCTGATCCGGCTTCTGCGGGTCTTGGAACTGTTGGATCGCCTGGAAACACTGGTGCCCGAGGCCGGACCGCGTCCCATGGATCTGGTCAAGCTGAAAGGCAAAGCGCGGAAGCGGGCCAGTGGCAAGTGGAAGTCTACGGATGAGGAACCGTGGCATTGGGGTGACGAAGGGTGAGCACAACGGCAAAGGTAAACCTGTGGGGGCGCACGATCGGTGCGGTGTCGCTTGAAGACGAAGCCGCGACCGCAACGTTTGAATATGACAGGGCGTTCATCAAGAGCGGTATCGAGGTGGCCCCGCTGATGATGCCTCTCTCCAGCCGGCTCTACTCCTTCCCATCGCTGCAACCGGAAACCTTCCACGGTCTTCCGGGGCTTTTGGCGGATTCACTGCCGGACCGGTTTGGCAATGTGTTGATCGATGCCTGGCTTGCCCGGTCGGGACGCTTGCCGGAATCGTTCAATGCGGTGGAGCGCCTCTGTTATACCGGTTCGCGCGGCATGGGTGCGTTGGAGTATGCACCGGCAATCCGATTGGCCGCACCCGGCACCTCCCATATTGAAGTTGACAAGCTGGTCGCGCTGGCTTCGGAGATTTTGTCCCATCGCAACAACCTGCAGGGGTGGTTGCACGAGGAAGGCAAGGAAACGGCTCTGCGGGATATTCTGCGGGTCGGTACTTCTGCGGGCGGGGCGCGAGCCAAGGCGGTAATCGCCTGGAATCCGCAAACGAACGAAGTCCGGTCAGGCCAGGTGAAGGCGGGCAGCGGCTTTGAATACTGGCTGATGAAGTTCGACGAGGTCGGCGGCAACAAGGATAAGGAGCTGGAGGACCCAAAGGGATACGGCGCGATTGAGCATGCCTACTACCGGATGGCGGTAGACGCGGGAATCGCCATGAGTCCGTGCCGCCTGTTCGAGGAGAACGGGCGCCGCCATTTCATGACGAAGCGATTCGACCGGTTGGATGGTGGGGGTAAGCTGCACATGCAGTCGCTTTGCGGTATGACGCATTATGATTTCAACCAGGCAGGAGCATACGGCTACGAGCAGGCGTTGCAAGTCATCCGCCGGTTGGAGTTGCCGATGGCTGCCACCCTGGAGCAGTTCCGACGGATGGTTTTCAATATCGTGGCCCGTAACCAGGATGATCGCGTAAAGAACATTGCCTTCCTGATGGACCGGTCGGGAAACTGGGCACTCTCACCCGCCTTCGATATGACCTACAGCTATCAACCGAGCGGGAAATGGACATCGAGCCATCAAATGACGATGAACGGCAAGCGGAGCGGATTTACTCCGGAAGATTTCAACGCGTGTGCAAAGAGCGCCTCGATGAAGCGCGGGCGTGCGACAACGATCATTGATGAAGTGAGGGATGTTGTAGCAGGGTGGCGGGACTATGCGGATGAAGCGCGGGTAAATCCGGAGCAGCGGGACAAGATACAGGCTACCTTGAGACTGGAACCCTTTACATGAAACCCGGACGACTCGACCTTCGATGTCCAGGCCAAGCAGTATTCTTGCTCATGATTGCTCGTCTTCCACAATACCCTTCCCTGGCAAGCGGCGAAGGGCAACAACTTGAATTCCCTGCGAATCTATCCGGGTGGAGAGTATCTGCCCACCTCGGCACCGCCAGGAGCGATCCGGCGGACAGCTGATCGTAAGAATAATCGAACCGTCAAACTCGGGAACCTGCTCAAGCAGGCTGAGATCGATGGTAATTTCCCCTTCGCCCGCAGTCAGTTTCGCAAGGTGATAGGCGACAGCCTGACTCCAGCAGGAAGTAAAGTCCGGGGCCAACACATAGACCATGGAGTTTACCTGTTGTTCCAGCATCTCCGCCCACCTGTCAACAACAGTAGAATTCTTTGCCGGATCGGGATGGAGAAGATTACTCCAATGCAGAGGTAGAATGGGATTACTGAAATCCCAGGCGGGACTGGCGGCAGCCTCGTGCCAAGGCACCGGGGCAAGGCCACGTTCCAGGAGACCGACGCCGCATTCCCAGGTGATTTTTTCATAAAGGGATGCGCAATACCTGCGAGCCTTAGAAAAAACAGTGACTACGTGGCGAATACCATATTCATGAAGGATGGCCTGCATGGAGTCCCGACCATTGCCGAAACTGTGCAGCAAGGCCGGTGGCAGAAAGATACGCGGAAAGTCCGGCAATTGATTGTCGGTAAGGAGTTTTGCAAAGGCGTCGAGGTGGCTTTTGACAATATCGCGGGGTCGCATATGGCCGCTTGGGTCATGGAACTCGGATCGTTCCATCTGGCCATCCTGCCAGAATTCGTGACAGAGTCCATGACAGGCGATTTCCAACCGACATCCTCGACGATAATAAAAATCGGCCTGGGCAGGGAAACAACAAAATCATTCAGGGCAACTTGCATAATGCAGTCTCTCACAGGCTAATCCAGCGTCTGATTGTTGGGCCGTTTCTTTGCGAAGTCGGCAGATCAAGGATCTTCCAGGCGTCATCGATCAAGGTTTCCGAATACGGATCCCAGCGATGCGGTTTGCGGGAAAAGACATGCCGGCTAAGCGGCTGCATTACTGCCCCCCATTGTCGTTTAAAGCGGCAGGTCATTTACCGGATAAATATTGAAAGAATATAAATGGGAATAGTACGGCAGCAACTTCAATACTTCGATCTTTAATCGTATCTTGGCGGTTTTACAAACTGGAATCTTCTATCGATTCACCGTTATCAATCATAAAAACAGATAACAAGCGCTGTGATACTGCCCCTTTATTCACCATGTCTCTTGGTCAACCAGCAATTCCTTTACTTTTTTAACGCGTTAACGGCATTGGAGGGGTACCCATCCGCCTCAATGGCATCGGCAAACGATTGGGATATCGGTCCCCCACCCACCACCTGGAAACCGATTATGCCGAAAGCGACACCAAACACCTCCGGGTGCGCATTGAGGCCTATCTGGAGATGGTCACACCTTCCTAATCTTGCTATCTTGGAGCGCTCTTTCCACTTGGGCCTTGAAGATTTTTATGGTATGGCTGATACCTAGTAAAGAGTCCGAAACGATTTTCAGGAGTTACAACCCAGATTGAAGCTCCATTCCCATCACTCTCTTTTTTCAAAATTCATTATGTTTCGAGCAATACTATTTCGCTGGCTGGCAGCAATGCTTCTCTTGCCAGCCGCAGCCTTGGCGGCAGATGGTCCGCAAGCACAACAAAAAGACACCGGGATAAACCCGGAAACCCCAGCGCCTCAACGTTTTATCGCGAAAGGGACAGAAATTATCGACCTTAAACGCTCGGTTCCGGTGTTTTTCCGAGGCATCGGCTATTCGCCCTATCTCCCCAATGAAACCCCCCTGCAAGGCGCTCCTCCGGGTGACGATGATCGGTACCAGGAGCATCTCGGCCTGATGCAAAACATGGGGGTCGACTATCTGCACGTCTTTCCGATGAAGATGCCGCCGAAATTCTTTGCCGCCCTCGACAAAACCGAAATGTTTTACGGTCAGGATATCTGGATCTGGGCTTATGAAGAGGACTTTCTTGCCGAACCCTTCCTCGCCAAAACCATGGAAGATATCAAGGTGGCTATCGATCATGTCTACAAGGTTGGCCGTCCCGACCGGCTGGTGCTGTTTAGTGTCGGCGACGAGTTGCAGGCCGATTCAGTAGTCCGAACCGACACCCGCCACCCCGAGGTGCGCAACTTCAAAGGTAAGCACCTTGAGGTGACAAACCGAACTCCAACCGAAATCGCCCTCGCCCGCCTGATCGACGGGGCCATGGACTACGAATTGAGCCAATATGGCTGGCGGCATCTCTACTGCCACACCAGCTGGACGCACATCGGTCCGATCACCGAACGGCCGGATCTCGAAGTGCCGAAAGAAAATGCCATCAATCCTAACCTCGGTGATCTCGTTTGCCTGAACATCTACACCTATGCCAAGGGCGTGCGTACCTCACCGCCCGGTTCAGTCACCGGCAGCACCTATCAGGGTTATCTGGAGGAACTGGCGGCCCAGTCGACAAAACCGATTTTTGTCACCCAGGTCGGCCTGTCCACCTCCCCCTTTGAGCCGAAGTCGTGGGTTCCCGGGTTCGGTGGTCATAAGGTTGCGGATGTGCCGCAGGATTTTACCGCCATCTGGCAGGATCTTCGCACCGCCAAAGGCCACGAGAAATTCTGTGGCGTCTCTTTTTTTGAACTGCAGGACGAATGGTGGAAGAGCGGCGAAGATCCAACCGACTCAACCCGCCATGAAACGGGCGATCCGGAAGAGTGGTTTGGCCTCTTTGAGATTGGTTCTGATGGTCGTCTGGTGCCGAAGGGCAAGATTCCCGAGACCCTCGGAAAACTCTATACAATGCCGTAAAAGACTGTTCTATAAGGTGAATAGCGATATGAAATTCTTGTTTCTCTTTCTTTTACTGGTTGTTCCGACTTCTCTACAGGCGCACAATATACCCATGACTCTCGCCGGTATCAGACTTGGGGAGGATGTCTCCACGGTACATCATCGCTGCAAACTTTCTACAGACATCCGCCTTGCGGACGAGCGTCATTTAAATGAAATTAATCTTATACCTCAATTCGTTCCCGGCATCAAAAGTGGCACTGTGGCGTATGCCAACTGCGCACAAAAAGGGGCAATCGTCCGCATCAAGCTGAAGTTCGACAATCCATCACGTTCTTTTTTCGACGATCTTCTGAACCGCTATACCAAGAACTTGGGCAAGCCGGAAAAATGGCGGGGGAACCCCTTCCAAACAGTCATTTCCTGGAAATGGAGCTTTAAAGACGCCGCCGGACAAAAAATCAATCTCGAATTGACGCACAGCAACGACGAAGATTATAAAATAGGCAATTTCGTCAAATTGACCTTGCGTTCCCTCTGGGAAGATGAAGATGCATGCTATAAAGCGACTCTTGGACCTTCCGAAGAAAGTGGTTCAACACCAACACCGCCGGACAAACTGGACTACCGGCAACTCATCCCAAACTGAAGGCGCACCCTCAAGAAAATAGTGACACTTGGTGGTATTATCGGGTTTTCATAATTGAAGAATGGCATGATGCTCATCTGGGACGGCCTGCAGGTGCAAATACCGCAGACAATGGAACCGGCCACTCTGGACCGCGGATTTATCCGCCTCTTCGGATCGGAACTACCGACAGTCGATTTTCGTTTTGGTCTCGAAAAGGGCCCGTTTGATCGGCACAAAGACGGTCATCGCATACTTCGAGCGACAGGATTAGCAAAAGAAACCCTTGAGCCTTGCGGCGAGCCTTGGGCGGACGGCCTTCCGGGAATCCTCTATAACAGTAGCAGGCTCTATGTGTTGCAGTTCCGAGAATCGCTCGGTGTTGTCGCGGCCCTTTTTTCCGAACCGCCTCCGCCCGACATGGTCCGGATCATTTTCGCCTCCCTCAACTGGTTTCCTCCCGGTACCTGGCGCCGCTGGTGCTGCTATGACCTCACTTTTGAAACCCCGCCGGACTACGCACTACACAAGGCCGTCTTTAACCCCGGCAATTTTCACTTCACCTTCACCAATGGTTCCAGAAAACTGCTCTTCAATCGCCTGGCCCCGGCAAATGTGCTGCTTGCCGACACGAACCTGGTCTCCTGGTGCAAACAAAATCAGCGCTATGCCTTGGCCGGCAGCACCACGATTCTTTCTGTCAGCGATACCGAGGCCGACATTTTTATAAAACCATCGTTTTTATTTCGAACCCTTCCTTGGCTGCCGGGGCTTGGCCTACCCCTCAGAGGCAAAATCCGCCATGTTGTCGAAGAAAATAAAATTCTTATGGTTGCTGAACAGGGGCCTAAGATGACAGATATAACCTACCAGAGAATCCTTGCCGGTTATGCAATCACCCACCACTCTGTCTAAGGATGCGGCGCTGCACGCCGTTCCCATCCTGAGCAGCGATATCCATCTGCAAACAAGTACCCGGGGCTTCATTCGCATCAGCTATCCAATACAGCTAAAACCTTGGCTTGCCCGCCTCCTCACCAAAAATATTCCACTCCCCATGCGCACTCTTGAACTGGATAGCATGGGCTCCTTTGTCTGGAACCACATTGACGGCAGGAACTCCGTACAGAACCTCGTCGAAATTGTAACCAACCACTACAAATGCCATCCGTCGGAAGCCGAACATGCAGTGGCAATATTTATCCGCCAGTTGGGGCGACGCGGGATACTTGGACTGCACTGAAATGAAAGAGCTGTTTGCTTGCTCGCAGACCGCCCTCTTCCCCCGTCAGATCATCGCCAGCCCATAGGAGCGTATTTCCCCCGGCCGCTCCAGCTGCCGCTGCTCCCAGGCTACAACGGTTCCAATTAATTCCCGGGCAACCGCCACAAGGGCATCGGGCTGGGCCATAAATTGGGGCAGAAACTTGTGTCTTGGCAAGAGCAGGCACTCCACCTCGGTTTCGGCCCTCAGAGAATAAAGCCAGTGAAACTGACCAAGCAGAGCCAGCCCGCCGACGCAGGAACCTTTTTCCACTGGAGCGATTTGCCGCCCGCCATGCAAAATGTGGGCAGCACCCCGAACGACAATCACAGCCATATCCGCTATCTCCCCCTCCCTCTGTATGAGCTGATTCACCGAGAAGATCTGCCTCTCACAGAGGTAGGCCAAAACCCGACATAAGTCGAGACTGAGATCCGAAAAAAATGGTACATCTCTTATGAGTTGCATGGCACATTGCAACTCACACCTTTCCTCATTGCTTCCCAACAAGTTCATACAATGCCCCCTTGGCGGCCATAAGTTCGCCGTAGGATCCGTTCTCGACGATCTTTCCGGCTTTCATAACTACAATCCTGTCATAGTTGGATATGGTATCCAGACGATGCATAACCGAAAGAATTGTGTGCTTCCCGCGCATGGTCCAAAGAAAATTCTGCACCCTTGATTGAGAAGCATTATCCAGGGCGGCGGTGGCCTCATCCAAGACATAGATGGCCGGTTGCCGCAAAAAAACTCGGGCCAGGGCTATTTTCTGTCGCTGTCCGCCTGACAGGTATTCGCCCATGCTGCCAACTCGGAAATCAAGACCTCGATCCAGGATAGCCTCCAACACCCCCTCTTCGATCAACAATTGCAGCAAGTGTTGATCGATGTGCTCCATGGAACTGCCCCGATGCGCCTTGGGTTGGCCCAAGAAAATATTGTCGCGGATGTTGCGGGACTGGATATACTGCCGCGGATCATAGAACTGCAGGAGTATCTCCCTTTGCTCTTCCACATAGCCCTTGAATTCCTTTCTGGCCCGCAATATTCGGTCCTTGAGGCTGGGCGGCATACGCACGGTCTTGTGCCGGCCGGGGATGAAACCCAGTGCCAATTTGAGGAGGAGGGTTCTCGCCTGAGGCTTCAGACCATTCCACCCATGAAGGGCAATCTCGGCAACCACAGCGATATAATCATCAAGCTCCTCGCTTGAAATGGGACTGTCGGCAAATAATTCCTGGGTCTTGGCGGCGTAACGTAGGATGGGTACCGTGGCCAGGGCGATGTTTGCACCAAACTCAACCAAGAGACCCTCAATGCCCGCATAACTCAAAAATGTTAGAAATTTTGTATTCTGAAAGGCCCTTTTAAAGACAACCTGACGATCAAGAAAATCCCCAAATACGATATTTTGGGAAATCGAGCCGTATTCAAGGTATTGCTCGGGTTCAAAAAATTCTATATCATCGGCGTGCTCAACGCCAAAATGAGCCATAAAAACCGGGCGGATGACTAAAAGCCGCTCAATCAATTGCGGATATTTTTCCTTCGAGATAACGGCTTGAAGACCAAATTTGAGAATATCGACAAAAAGGCCCACCTGCTGGACGACCTCAATGATACGGTCGAGGTCAGGTAAGACAAACCTTTCCGCACCGTTTCTGATACTGGCCTTGCTGGAATAGAGCAGATTTTCCCGTACCGTCCCGCTGAAAATAAACGGGTGCTGCGGCACAACGCCTACGTTCTCCGCCATATCAACCTTGCTGAGTCCCCGCACCTCATAGCCATCAAGGCTGACGCTGCCTCCGGAATAGGAAAGGAGTTGAGCAATGATCTGCACCAGGGTGGATTTACCACTGCCGGAAAAACCGACAAGGGCCACCATCTCCCCGGGCGCTATCTTCAAGGAAATCTTGTCGAGCAATTTTGTCCCATCTTCGGCAAGGTAGGTCATATCCTGCAGTTCGACCCCGCCTTTTAAACGATATACATCCCGACCCTCAGGAAGCAGTAGATACTCCGGAAGTTTGTCAAAAGAGGCAATGACATTTTTGTAGCGCACCCGGCTGTCTTCAAAAAGTTGATAAAAATCCATGAGTTCCCGCCAGGGTTCGTTGAGACTCGAATAGGCCGACAGAAAGGCCACCAACGCTCCCAGATCAAACTGTCCGCGAATGGTCATGGTACCGCCGACAAGAAAGAGAATGAACGGACCGATGTTTTCGAACAGATTATTGGCGAACTTAATGCCGTAGCGGTAAAGGTTCATGCGCACATTGGCATGCATAAGGGACTTCGCCTGACCTGCAAACTTGTCATTTTCCAGGCCGTATCCGGCATGCCCGTGCACCTCATGCACTCCGGTTATCACCTCGCCGATATTGCCGGAAATGTCCCGACTGATCTTGACCCTATGGCGATTGGCCTCGTTGCTGCGTTGCTGTAATTTGGGAATCAGGATAATTTGTAGCGGATAGAGGACAAAGCTCAACCCAGCCAGCAGGGGATTCAGATAAAACAGATATCCACCCATGGCCAACAGGGTGCACACATTAATCAATGGTACGGAAATGGCGCTTCCCACAAAACCGGAAATGGTAGCTAGTTCGTTGATCAGGGCATTGACGACATGCCCGGGCTGGATGGTTCGAAAAAACGACAAAGGCAAACTGAGGATGTGGGCGTACAAATCGGCGCGCATCCTCTTCAAGGTCTCTTGACCGATGAAGGCCTGCAGGAGATTGATGGCAAATTTCAGGGAACTGGCCAAAAGCACCGAGCCGATAAAAAGCAGACTGTAGAGCAACAGCAGATCCTCCCTGCCCATGCCGATGGCAATGTTGATGATGCGTTTCTGCATCTCAAGCGGCACAACACGGGCAACCACCGTTAACACTACCAGGAGGACCAGGAGGGACTGCCAACGTAAATTTTTTTCCAATACCCAGGAATATAGTGTACGCTTGGTCACCATGGATGGCTGTCGCTTCATATGAAAACCATGTTGGTTGTAACTTTATCCCCCTTGTGCTGCATGCAAAGAGCTATGGACGATCTCCCTGCCCGGTTCGAAACAACTTTCTCCCGGCCCGAAGACAACCACGCCGCACTGCTGGTCGCCGTCGAGCAATATGGCCGAGAAAGAGGCCTGAACCAAGGGCTGCGATACCGACTCGGCATCATTGTCGATGAACTGGTCATGAACTCTATAATGCACGGAGGCTGTACCGGGGAAAACCACACTCTCTCCGTCGGTATTATCGACCACCCAAACGAACTTCTCATTGAAATCATTGACTCCGGTCTCCCGTTTGATCCAACTACCCATGTTCTACCCCGGTGTCCCAAAGATACCCTACAGATCTCCATAGGTGGCGTTGGCCTCTGCCTGGTACGACGTCTTGCCGATTGGATAAAATATACTCGAACCAAAAATCGCAATCATTTGCGACTGTCTCTCAACAAAACAAAAACGGAGGATATATGCTCCTTAAAAAAATAGAACATCCCGATGCCGCCATTTTTCATATCGAGGGCCGACTTGACTCCGTGTCCACCCCTGAGCTGGAGCAGCGGGTCATACTCTGCCTTGACCAAGGGAGTAAGAACCTCATTTTGGATTTTTCCGAGCTCGATTACATCAACAGTGCCGGACTGCGTGTTCTGGTTATGAGCTACCAGCGCCTCATCCCTCTTGGCGGACAGGTCATGGTTTGTGGCGCCAAGGACTACATTGCCGAAATATTTGATATTTCAGGGTACAATCGGATTTTCCTGATGTATCCTGATCTGGATCAGGCTATAAGAACCTTCTCGTCTAAGCCGTTGTAAAAAAATAACATGGCCAAAGGAATGCCCGGAACGGCATAAGGAGCCGTTACAAAATGGGTTGAAATGGCCCATATTTTGTAACGGCTCCTAACCCAACCGGGCAATAACGACGGTACGGTCGTCCTCAACTTCCGCCGCGCCGGTGAACTCCTCGATTTTTTCAAAGATCCGAGAAGTGATCTGTTGCGGGCTGGAATGCAGGGATTTTTCCAGCACCTGGTACAGACGATCTTTGCCGAACATGGCATTATCGACATTCATGGCCTCCCAAATCCCATCCGTACCCAGCAGGACGATGCCCGGCGCAAGCTGGTCAAAAAACAGGTTATACTCCCACCGTGCATCCACCCCAAGAGGGATGTCTTGCCCCAGCAGTTCTCGCGGTTCATTCCCACCAAAGGCCTGAAACACAGCGGGATTATGCCCGGCACTCACCCATTTTGCCCGTCGCGTCAAGGGGTTATAGGAAAAGAGAAAGGCAGTTATGAAATTGCCGCTGCCGGCCACATCCCGGCAAATCATGGCATTTGTAGCATCCATAACCTCAGTCAGATCCGCAACATGGTGGAGATGAGCCTTCATGTAGGCGCGAACCGAGGTCATCAGCAGTGCCGACCCGACGCCGTGCCCGGTGACATCCCCCACCATCATCACAAGTTCCGGTCCAGCCTCTGTCTCTCGGACCCAAAAGTCGTAAAAATCTCCACCCGTTTCGTCGCAAAAGAGGCTCGAACCGAATACCTGCACCCCAGGAAGAAGCGGCGAGGTCTTGGGCAACAGATTGGCCTGTATCTGGCTTGCCAGTCCAAGCCCTCGGGACATCCGCTCCCTTTCCAACAAACGATCTATCATGACATTGGTATGCCCGGCAATGATAGCAAATTCGTCGTTGGTTACTACCGGAACCTTGGTGCCGAGATACCCTTGACTGACCAGTTCAAGAACAGAGGTCTGGTTGGCGAAAAGCAGTCGCAGGTTGCGGGCATAGGAAAAGACCACTACCAATGTCAATCCCAGAAAGGTGCCCATAACAAAGATCACTTCCCAGATCATGGCATGGAGTATTTGGATAAGGGCTCCGGTGTTTGAGTTTTGGCCAATCAGCCAGAAAATGTCCCGAGAGAGGATCAAGAGGAGGGCTAAGGTCAAGAAAATAATGGTACTGGACGCCAGGAGGGCGAATTTGCGCGTTTGTGGATAGTATAAACCACTAACGACGCTCTCCGGTCTGACACCCTGCGCCTTGCGAATAATGCGATATTCCCATTCCAGGCTGAGATCGAGTGCAGGAATCAGCCCTATCGAGGCAAAGCCGACGACTATTTTCAAACCGCTGGAGACAAAAGGAAAACCGAAGGTGAGGGTGTTAAAAATCCCGACACCAAGGCCGGAGATCACAAAAAGGGCATAATCAAGGAAGAAAAGCTTTGCCGACTGGCTCTGGATCGGTAAGGGCTGAATCAGTCTCCGTACCAGTGCCTGACGGAGCAGGAAGACGAAGAGCAGATGGGCACCGATGACAGAAACAAGCTTCCAGACCGGAAGCGATTCGACAAATGGTCAGACCTGACAGCCATAACCAGCCACCACCCCGAGCAAGAGAAGATAATACAATGCGATGCGGACCATCCGAGGCTCCTTACTGTTGGCTATTTGGCCGGACAACAAACTCCGCAAGGATAGAGATGTAATGTATGTGGTGTGTCTTGTAAGATATTAAAGAGACAATGCTCTTTCCGAAGAAACAGGGTATTTATCAGAGAGCATTGCAATCCCTTCCCTCACCTGACTAATTCTCATTTGCACTCTGCTTGTCAAGCATCAATCATTGCACTGCAGGGCGAGAGGGGCACATAAAATGAATTGCAAACGTCGGCGCTAAAGGATAGCTTGGCAGCATTTATTTCAGCTTGTCTCGGATGGAGGACGTGGCGTTTTTCGGTCCCCCTTATCTTGAATACCGGAAAACCACGAAGATGTTCCTGCCTTTTTTGTTTTAGCGACAATCGAATCTCATGACCCTATGCCTTTGATCCTTCTCAGTGCCTTGCGATACAGGCTTTCTGCCTGATAGGAACTACGCACGAAGGGGCCGGAGGCAACCCCGGCAAAGCCGAGTGCCAGTGCCTTTTCCGCCAGCCCTTCGAACTCATCCGGCGGCAGGAAACGTTGCACCGGGAGATGTTCGGCGCTTGGCTGGAGATACTGGCCCATGGTCAGGATATCACAAGCGGCGTTCTGTAAGTCATGCCATGTTTCTTCGACTTCGGCGATGGTCTCGCCCAGGCCGAGCATGATCCCCGACTTGGTGGGGATATGCGGATGCGACTCTTTGACGCGACGCAGCAGTTCGAGAGAACGGCTATATTCCGCTTGGGGCCGGACCTCCGGATAGAGCCTTGCCACCGTTTCAATATTGTGATTGAGGACGTCGGGGCCGACATCAAGGATGGTTCTGAGTGCCCGGCGATTGCCCTGCAGGTCTGGAATGAGCACCTCCACCAGGGTGTTTGGCTGGTGCATTCTTATGGCTGCGATGGTCTTTGCAAAAAGCGCCGCTCCGCCGTCCGGCAGATCGTCACGGGTCACCGAGGTGACCACCGCATAGCGTAGCCCAAGAAGGGCCACCGCCTCGGCCACCCGCTCCGGTTCCTCGGGGTCCGGCAGAGTTTCCGGCGGGTGCCCGACCGCACAGAACCGGCAATTGCGGGTACACTTCTCGCCGAGGATCATAAAGGTTGCCGTCCCCTGGGCGTAGCATTCAAACTGGTTCGGACACTTGGCTTCCTGACAGACGGTGGTCAGCCCATGCTCTGTTAGCAGCTTGCGGATTTTCTCATATTCCGGTCCGGTCGGCAGACTGCGGCGCAGCCACTTGGGTTTGCCGGATGGGGTCCGATCTGTGCATGAAGTCATCGATGTAATCCTTGGAATGGAGAATAAAGGGGCGGCTGAAGATGTGTGTTAGCTGGCCGAGGAGATCTTTTTTTACTGCATCAAGTGTCACTTCCCGGCCGCATTCGCGGCTGATGGAGGTCATACGCACCCCGCTTAAACCGCAGGGATTGACCCAGGAAAAGGGGGTAAGGTCGAGATTGACATTGAGCGCCAGGCCGTGAAAGGCAATACCGTGGCGGATGGCGATGCCGACACTGCCGAGTTTTTTGCCTCCCGCCCAGACCCCGTGGTTGCGGGGGTCGCGGTCGGCGACAACCCCGCTTGCCGCAGCCAGGCGGATCATCACCTCTTCCAGGCAATGCACATAGCCGGCGACACTCAGCCCCGCCTGGCGGAGATGGAGTATCGGATAGAGCAACAGTTGCCCGAGGCCATGGAAGGTTATATCGCCGCCACGCTCGATATGCACCAGGGGAATTTGCCTTGCTGCCAGGAATTCCTCCGTAACCATGAGGTTCTCGCGGCCGCCACGCCTGCCGAGGGTAAAGGTGCTCGGGTGCTCGGTTACGAGAAAGAGGTCATCTGCCGGTTGGCCACTCCTTCTTTTTTCAACCAGAGCCAATTGCAGGGAATAGGCCGCCGCATAGTCGATCGAGCCGAGATCGACCAAGCAGGCGGCAACTTTTTCGCTAGCCACAGAGACAAGGGTGGCGAGCCGCCAGCGTCTCGTCAAGGCGACGCGTCTTCGCCCGCATTGGCGCCTGCCGCAGGAGTTCTGGATTTTCCTTTGCCTCCCGGACGATCATCTTCACCACCTCGATGAACTGGTCGATATCCTCCTTGCATTCGGTCTCGGTCGGCTCGATCATGATCGCCCCGTGGACCACCAGCGGGAAATAGATGGTCGGCGGATGATAGCCGCAGTCGATGAGGCGCTTGGCAAGATCAAGGGTGCTGATCTTATCTTCCTGCAGCAGGGCGTCGGAAAAGACGCATTCATGCATACATGGCCGATTGTAGGCGAGCGGCAAAGTACCTTTCAGCTTTTCTTTGATATAGGCGGCGTTGAGCACCGCCAGCTGACTGGCCTTTTTGAGGTTGCCCGCGCCCATGGTGCGGATATAACTGTAAGCCCGAAGAAGTACCGAAAAATTGCCGTGGAAGGCATGAACGCGACCGACGGATTCCGGCTGGCCATAGTCGAGCCGGTATTTGTCGCCCTCTTTTATTACCCGGGGCGCCGGCAGATACTTGCTCAGCTCCTCGGTCACACATACAGGTCCCGCCCCCGGTCCGCCGCCACCGTGCGGGGTGGAAAAGGTCTTGTGCAGGTTAAGGTGCATGACGTCAACCCCGCACTTCCGGGCGTTGATAATGCCCATGACCGCATTGAGGTTGGCGCCGTCACCGTAGACCAACCCGCCCTTGGCATGGACGATCTCGGATATCTCGCGAATATTGGTCTCGAACAACCCGAGGGTATTGGGGTTGGTGACCATGATCCCGGCGGTCTCTTCATCCATACCCGCAGCAATGGATTGGATGTCGAGGATACCGTTATGCCCGGACTTTATCGGCACCGGCTTGTAGCCGCAGAGGGCGGCACTGGCCGGATTGGTGCCGTGTGCGGTGTCGGGGATAAGGATCTTGTTGCGTTTTGAATTCTTAGCTTTATGATAAGCGGCAAAAATAAGCATGCCGGTCAGTTCACCGTGTGCTCCCGCCGCCGGTTGCACGGTGACTCCGGGCAGGCCGGTGATGGCCGCAAGATACTCCTGTAATTCGTACATGACCTGGAGATTGCCCTGCACCAATTCGTCGGCGAGCATCGGATGGGCTGCAGCCAGTTGCGGCGTCGATGCCACCTTCTCGTTAATCTTCGGATTATATTTCATGGTACAGGAGCCCAATGGGTACATGCCGGTATCGACGCCGTAATTCCATTGCGACAGGCGGGTATAGTGGCGCACCACATCGACCTCGCTGAGATCGGGGAAATTGACACCTTGCCCCTGCAGTTCGGCCGGCAAGTGGGCTACCGGCACATCGCTTGCCGGCACACACATGCCGCGTCGTCCTTTCTTACCCTTTTCCCAGAGCAGGGGTTCATGTTGAATTATGCCGCTTAGGCCCGGGATATTTGTCGTGCTCATGGCTTCACCTCACCTGCAACCGCATCTATAACCTCTTTGGCAGCTGTCTCTGTCACACAAAAAAGATAGCGCCCCTTATGTTCCGGGTAGTATTTTCCAAGTTCGAGGCCGGCAACTATCTTCTTTGCCAGCAATCGCTCATAGGTTGGCCGGAAATCCTCTTGGAACTCAACGACAAATTCGTTGAAGGTGGGAGAATCGAAGACGATTTTTGCCCCTTTTGCCCTGAGCTGGGCCTTGAAATACTCGGCCTTACTATAATTAAGCCGAGCCAGTTCACCAAGACCGGAGCCGCCCAGAGACGACATATACATGGCGGCGATGAGGGTGCAGATGCCCTGGTTGGAGCAGATGTTGGAAGTAGCCTTCTCCCTGCGGATGTGTTGCTCCCGGGTGGAAAGGGTCAGGACAAAACCGCGTTTGCCATCGAGATCCTGGGTTTGACCGACCAGGCGACCGGGCATGTTACGAACAAATTCGTCGCGACAGGCAAACATCCCAAGGGCCGCCCCGCCGAAAGAGCGTGGTAGCCCGAAACTCTGGCCCTCACCGCAGACGATATCGGCACCGCAGGCACCGGGATTTTTCAGGAGTCCGTAGGCCAGCGGCTCGGTAAAGCTGGTGACAAAGAGCGCTCCGGCGGCGTGGATGTCCTTGCCAAGGGTTTCAAGGTCCTCGATCACCCCGAAGAAGTTTGGCGACTGGATCGCCACAGCCGCCACATCGCCGATTGCGGCAAGGCCGCTGAGATCGGTGCGGCCATCTGGACCCACCGGCAACTCGACCATCTCGTAGCAGGTCGGCTCCAGATAGGTCCTGGCGACCTCACGGTAGTGCGGATGGACGGCGGCGGAAACAGCAACTTTGGCCTTCTTCTTGGCCACCCGCAAACCCATCAGTAAGCCTTCGGCCAGCGCCGAGGCGCCGTCGTAGATGGAGGCGTTGGCAACGTCCATACCGAGCAACCTGGTGACCAGGGTTTGGTATTCGTAAATGCCCTGCAGAGTGCCTTGAGCCATCTCCGGCTGATACGGAGTATAGGCGGTGAGGAACTCGGAGCGACCCATGACGGTGCGGATGGTCTCCGGGATGTTGTGGTGATAGCTGCCGGCGCCGATCAGCACATTATAGGTGTGGTCCACCTGCATCGCCTCAGCCAGCCGCTGGGCATGCGCGGTCAATTGCCATTCGTCCATCGGTTCAGGCAAACCCATGCTTCCTTCGTAGCGGCAAGCGTCGGGAACCGAGCAGAACAGCTCATCCAGACTTTTGCGGCCTACGACTGCCAGCATCTCCTCTATTTCGTCGTCGGTATGAGGTAAATAGCGCATGGCATTATCCTCGCAGGAGTTGGCGATAGGCGTCGACGGTCAGAAGTTGCTCGAGTTCGCTGCTATCGGAAGGTTTGATCTCGACAATCCAATTGCCGTACGGATCCTGATTGATGAGTTCCGGGGCGTCACCCAGGGCATCGTTGACCGCGACGATCTCGCCGCCGACCGGAAGATAGAGTTCGGACACCGCCTTAACCGACTCAAGCGTCCCAAACTGATCACCTTTGGCAAAGGTTGCCCCCACCTCCGGCAATTCGACAAAAACGATATCTCCCAGCTGGTCCTGGGCATAGTCACTTATCCCGACCTTGAGAGTAGCACCGCTTCCGGTGACCCACTCATGATCCTCGGTATACTTCAATTTTTCGACAAAAATCACTTCACTCAATTCTTTCATGGCCTCGTCTCCCCTGATAGTGTTATCAACCCAGCATCTTATCCATCGGCCTTCTGGCGGTCCTGTTCGGACGGACATCAGCCCGTATTTCAACGACTATTTTTCTTTTTCCATCGGTCAGCACGACCTTTTCCCCCGGCGCGCAGAGCTGCTCAAGAAGGACAAAGCCACAGCATAGGCCCTTGGCCTGAAACTCCTTGTTGCCGGCAACGCTGACAATCTCTCCATCGACCCGACCGATCGCCATATCCGTGGTGCAGGTGAGGATGGTGCCGAGATGTTCGCCTGATTCCTTGGTCACAAAGCTGCCCTCCCCGGCATTGATTTTACGGGGATCAAAGCCGGCAAAAGGGAGGGTGTATTTCTGCCACCTACTCTTCAGCAAGGCTGGGCCGCCGATGAAATCCTTGGTAAAGGAGGTCATAGTCTCATTCCAGGAAAGAGCGAATTGCCAGGGATTATTTAAAAACGGCCAGGCTCCGACATCCTGATGGGAGAGCGGCAAAACCGCTCCAGCCCTGAGTGAATCCCTAGCCGCCAGGCCGCAGGCCAGCATCCCTTTGTCCATCCCGGCATTCAGGATTTGCAACCAGAGGGGGAGCAGACGGTCGATTTCTACAAAGAGCTCAAAACCAAATTCGCCGGTATAGCCGGTGCGGGAAACCAGGACCGACGTTCCATCGGCGAGGGTCACCGCACTGTCGGCCCCAAACGGGCCAAAGCTTCCCTTGAAAGAAAAGTATGACAGGCGATCAAAAACCGTCGATGAATGCGCCAGGACTTTCTGCAGGATAATCGCCGCCAGCGGACCCTGGATATCCATCTTTCCGACCTTGTCGGTCAGGTCGTGAATTTCCACCTCCTGCCCGACGCCGTACTTTTTCAGGTGGGCGGCAATGATACCGCCCATGCCGGCGTTGACCACCACCATAAAGCTACCGGGCTGCAACTGATAGAGGATAGCATCATCGATGACCGTGCCGTCTTCTGCGAGAAAGATGCCGTACACGCATCTTCCGTCGACCAAAGCGGTTTTTTCTTTGCCGATGCAGGTCTCTAAATCCTTACTCAGGCACAGCTGCAGAAGAGCCCTCGCCCCCCGGCCTCGAACCGCCACCGCCGCCATATGGCTGGTATCGAAAACACCCGCCGCTCCAATAACCGCTAGATGCTCGGCCTTTGCCCCGGTCTTATACCATAACGGCATATCATAATTGCCAAAAAAGGCCATGTTGGCACCCTGATCGACATGCCAGCCATGCAGTACCGTTTTCTTCGGATTTTCCATTTCCTCACCTGGTTGTCGGGTTAATAATGGTGCGCGCCCTGATCCCTTTACACCGGCAGGGTCAAGGGCACCTTCAGATTGAAGCTTTTGTAAACGACGAAGGTTTCCACCGCCCTGACATTTTCCAACCTGGCGACCTCCTCGGTATAAAATTTCAGCATGGTGAACTCCTTGGTGAGGAGTACCGTCAGGATAAGGTCAAAACGGCCGGTCACCACACACACCGATGTGACGCCGCGCAACTTACTGAATTCTTCACCTTTTTTAACCAGATCCATATCCTTCAGCCGCACCCCGACCATGATGATGGACTGGTCCGGCACCGCCTCGGGATCGACCAGGGCGGTGATATCCAGCACCCCCTCGTCTTTCAGCCTTTTCACCCGGGCCCGAACTGTCCCCTCGGAAAGGGCAAGGGATTCGGCGATCTGCTTAAAAGGCATCCTGCCGTCTCTGAGGTGATTGATAATAGCCACATTTATTTCATCGATATCCATGACGGCACACCACCTCTTAGTCACTCATTTTTTTTGCAAAACCATACGATGAAAAAATGATGTTGTCAATATTAGCAAAATTATTTTACGAAAAAGGTATATTATCACACCAACTATTGCGTTTTTCGTATTCACACATCGGGATGTTTTTAATTATATATTATTTTCGACGTTGGTTGGCAATCTGCAACCAATGTTATTGAGGTATTGCGGTCAAATAAAGTGGCTAAAGATATTTGGCGTAAACCTCCGAGGCACCGGCGGCGTGGGCGCCGCGTAGCGCCTTATCGGCGAGGAGATTGATGGCCGCAATGTTGCCGTGGCTCATGGCGTGAATCTTGCGGATGGTTTCGTAGGGAAAAAGCGCTGTTGAGTAACTACCTCTGCCGGCTGAGACAAGCTGCAGACAGAAACGGAGATAATCGGCGGTATCTTTTATATTCAGCGATTCAAGATTGAGTTGGCAATTGGTCTCGTCTTCAAAATACTCGATGGTGGTGGCGACCATCTTGGCTTCCATTTCTTTGGTGCCGAAGAGAATCAGTTGCAGCATCTCCGCGCCATCCCCTTCGCCATAAGCATTGGTCAAGGTGCGAATAATCCCTTCCATGGCGGCCGGATACATCTTCTCGACATCGTCGACCAAGAGCAGCACCCGTTGTCCATCTCGCCTTTTCTCATTAAGAACGGTCTTGATTTTCGCCAACAACTCGGCCTGGGACGCCTCCGCAATCCCTTCGATGGCAAGATTTGCAGCCACCTCGTGCAACACAGCGGCAACCGAGCCGCCCTGTTCAGTTGCCAGAAAAACTTCATAAGATGCCGGTAACGTACTTCGCAATTTATTCACTAAGAGCGATTTGCCGCTGCCTGCCTCCCCGGTCACCTTGATAAGAGATTTGCCTTTTTCCAAGAGTTCCAGGAGTTGGCTGTATACCTCCAAACGTTCCGACCAGGGAACGTCCATGCAGCAGGGCCTGACGCCTTCCTGAAAGGCAGTGAGCAATAGCCCCAGATCGACATCCGGTTTACTCGCAGCGTCAGTTATACGCGCAACCGGAGCAGAACCCTTCATGGCACCACTCTGCAAAGCACAATCGAGAATGGCTCCGGGCTCAACCGCCAGCTTTCTGGTTTCCACGGTCCCCACATGACGACCACCTCGACGCAGGGCCAGAGAATCAGTGACCACTCTGCCTTCCATACACCCAGAGCAGTCAATGGCTGCCGCTCTGATATCGCCGGAAATCTTCCCGGTTTGACGAATATCAAGAACCTCACCGAAAAACGAACCATCAAGAGTCCCTTCCAGAACGACTCGGCCATGACACTCCACAGTCCCGGTGATCACCATGAACCGAGTTATAATGCTTTCATTTTCATCAACCATGAGCAACTCGTAAGAACCCGCTTTGGGCAATCCTCAAAACATCATTTTCAACTCTTCGCCCCAAGGTAGCATGTTCAGCGGCAGCTGCAAGGAAAACATGCATTTTTCGGCTAGCAGATGATCTTTGATCTCAATGAAGAGTCCGGCTTCATCCGCACTATCCCATAGGATAGAGAATGTCGGCATGAACCTGATCACAAAGGGCAAGAGTTTCAGAGGTCAACGTAAGATCGAGGGCGGCAAGAGAAGCGTCAAGCTGAGCGCCGCTGGTAGCCCCGACAATGGTCGAGGCCACATAATCAAATTGTTTACTCCAGGCTATTGCCAGCGTCGCCGGCGCAATTCCCAAATCGGCAGCGATTGCCATATATCGGGCAGTGGCTGCCAGCGTTTTGCTGTTGACAAACCGGTTTGCCATATTCCTGATGCGTTGCTCCGGCGACGCCGCGTAGCTGGTAAAACGACCCGAAACCTGGGGATTTTTATTGTATTTTCCACTCAGCACCCCTCCTGCCATGGGCGAGTAGGGCAGAAGGGAGATCTTTTCCTCTCGGCACATCACCACCATTTCATCTTGGAACCGTCGATTGAGAAGAGAAAAATTGTTCTGAATCGATTCAAAGCGCTTATAACCGTAACGTTGACAGATCATATTCGACTTGGTCGTCCCGTAAGCCGTGTCATTGGAGGTACCTAGATACCGCACCTTTCCGGACCGCACCAATTGGTCGAAGGCGGCCATGCTTTCCTCCCGGGGAACGACGGTATCCGGCCAATGCATTTGATACAGATCGATATATTCGGTTTTCAGCCTCTTCAGGCTGCCATCAATCGCTTTCATTATATGATGCGCGTCTATAGCAGTGAGTCCGGCTCGCACCGGCGGCACGAACCAGCCGGATGCCGCACCAACCACCTTAGTGGCAAGTATCACAGAATCGCGATCCTTGGTCTTTAGCCATTCCCCGACAATTGCTTCGGTTCGGCCGACGTTTTCAACCATTGGCGGAACCGGATAAACCTCTGCGGTATCATAGAAATTAATTCCGGCATCATAGGCTTTATCGAGGATGGCAAATGCCGCATTTTTATCGATAACGCCGCCGAAAGTCATGGTTCCCAGACAAATCGGGCTGACACGTAATCCCGTTCTGCCGATATAGCGGAAATTCATCATCCTCTCCTGCCTTGATTTTTATATGCGGCGGGAAAAATCCTGCCCGCCCAAGTTACCACATAATGCCGTGTCGATTAAAATAAGGGTTGATAACTGATTTGCAAATTCGTACTCTTTTAAATTGGAGACGCAACATTGGGCAAGCCAACTGTTGTTCTTTATTCTTTACTCTTAAGCCAAGGAGCAAGCATGGATACCCAACAGGACAAGATTGAAAAAACCGAACAACATGACCTTGAAGAGGGTGACGCCATTGAAAAGGCTTTTCAGCAAATGGAAGTTCTCTACAAATCCCGCTGCGTCCAAGGTCCGCTTGGCGCAAATATCACCATCCGGGAGATTAAAAAAGAAGAATAGCCCCTTGCGCAGAAGATTTTCACTGAATATGGCAATACCTCACACAAGGCGGGGAAATGGCTGAAAAGGAGGGCCTGGTCCGTACCGGGGGTACCGATCGGATGTCTTAAATGCAAAAGAGATAGCTCTTATTTTCCAGTGACACCAGAGACAGGTGTGGCCCATTTTTTTTAACCAAGGTCCGACAGGTGGTTCTCTGGAATTTCATTCGAAGCCAAACCTCATTCCACCCTGGTTTTTCCCCTTATAATCTGGTATAGACAACCACTTTCTCAAAATCAGCGCCATCCACCCCCAATAGTCCTCCAACGGAAGCAACACACATGCACTTCGATAACCCAGCGATCCTTCAATTCATCAAATACGCTTTGGCCGGTGGTCTTGCCACAGTTACCCATATTATCATTTTCCATCTCATTGCCTGGAAGGTCTTCCCCTCTCTGCAGGAGAAGGATCATGCGGTTCGGTTCTTCAAACTGACCATCAGAAGAATAAACGACACCACCCGAGCGCGCAACTCCATGATCGGCAACTTCATCGCCTTTCTCATTGCCAACATGGTGGCCTATATCACCAACATTCTTTTTGTCTTTCAAGGCGGGAAATACCCTATCGTCATTGAGATCCTTCTCTTTTACGCGGTTTCGGGTATAAGCGCCTTTCTTGGCACGATGCTGATGGGTCTTCTCATCAGACGCTTCGGCCTTCTCACCACCTACGCCTTTGTCGCCAACATTTTCACGGCGGTGATGTTCAATTACGCAATGCGTAAGTTCTTTATTTTTAACGGATAGAAGACAACCAAGCAGGGCAACGAGTTGACAGCCAGAAATACCAGTCTCAGGCTTCGGCGCCCGGCAATTCCGGTGAACTCCTGACCGTCAAGCTGCGCTATAAACCACTCGAGGCAAAGGATTCTGTCCTTGGCAGCCAACCTGTTGCAAACGCAAACGAAGACCTGGCTTTCGCAAAAACCAGCGATGATTTTTTGCTTCGCCGCCTCCGTTGCCGGGTTCGGCATGCTCCTGCGCCACCGCGAGCTCCGGCAACTCACCTACCCACTTCTCCTCGGATCTCTGGCAAATAACGGCCGGGGTAAAGATACCGAAGGATATCGGGCCGAATTCCTTCGCCTCCTGGAATCGGCCGAGATGCTCAACAAATACGCTCCAAAACGGCCGGTAAACGGGTGATATCAAGTATGCCGCAAGCGAGCGTTTGGCAGTAATTTTCAAGAAAATACCTCTCTTGCTCGCTTGCTTTTACAATTGTATTTATACATACTATAATAAGAACATAACGGACGGATTCCTGTTCGTTGTCTCATATTAAATTATTTCCAACAGCTTGTGGCGCAGAGTTTAACCAAATTCCCATTGCAAGGAGACGCCTATGACAGTTAAAATTTTCATCAAAAGAAAAGTTACACCGGCAAACGTTCTCGAACTCACGGTTCTCTTGAAAAAACTTCGGAGTCTTACCCTCAGTCAATCCGGCTATATCTACGGAGAAACCCTCAAAAGGGTCGACCAACAAGATGAATGCATGGTCATCAGCAAATGGCGGTCACTTGATGATTGGAATGCCTGGGTCAGTAATACTGAACGTATTGCCATCCAGGGTGAAATAGATCGTCTCCTTGGAGAGAAAACCGAATACTCTGTCTACGAAGTTTAAATATTTTCCCTGCCCCTGTGCTATGCCTCGCAGTCCGATGGCACAATTCCAGGGTGGGAGGTGCAATTTTCTGCACTCTTGCTGCCGACCCATGTATCTACATGATTTCAATGACCGGGACGCTTTCTTACGCCCTTGACAGATCAGTTCCCTATGTAAAATGTTATTCTCTTTTGTGATCCTCCCGAGGGCCTTTAACACATGGAAAAGCACCAAAAGAGAAAAGAACTAACCGACAGAGCCTCTTGAAAAAGTCCACCTGGGATACCGACGATTGCAATACGGCCAAGTGCAGGAAAAAACCTGGGGAACAGCATCAAAAAATGGCGGACTTCCGCCAGGAGACGTGCGCTCACTGCTTTCAGTATATCTCGCAATATGCTGTTATTAATAGGTTGTTAGAGTTTTGTGCAGGTCCGCAGGAAATTTGACGGAAAACCACCCGATTTCTCCAGAAGGATCCCACCAAGAATTTGTTTAATAGATCTCAAGACGAACAATTTACGGCAAAACCTAAAAAACTTTTCGGAGAAACAAGTTCTCTAGCAGAATGTTATGTAATTGTTATCGAGTCGCGGCATCGACCAGTCCAGTCCCATGAAAAACCTTTAACTTACGCTTCCTTTGATCAGTAACATTTGTAGTTTTCATTAACCTTACTGTTTTGATTAGAACCCTCTCTTGGAGTAGATTTGGGGTCCATTTGATTTTTATGATACCAATTGCCGGCGAATCGGCGGAAAAGAAAGATAAAGATTGTGTTTTCCGTGGAGCATCCTGTTACCCATTCAACCTGTGTGAGGCGAGGGCAAAATGATATTTGAAGGCGTTAAGCTCATGTTCGTAGGCATGACCACCGTTATGCTTTTTCTGGGTCTAATGATCTATTGCATCAATTTCGTTGCTTACCTGACCCGAGCGGCTGCAACCGCGGAGATGGAAGCTATTCGCAAGGAAAGGGAGTTGATGGCACAAAACCGGAGGAAGGCACACCAGGCTGTGGTGGGCAGCAGCCATGCCGATGAGGAAATTGCAGTCATCGCCGCCGCTGTTGCTGCTTTCGAAAACGAACGAGTGGTACGGGCTTAGACCACTCGTTTGCAAGGAATTGTTTTCTTAGGCGTTGTTACAAAATAACCTGCACATTTGCTCTATTTCGTTACAGCTCCTTATACCATCTCCAATATTTCCTTCGACTGGGTTATTTCCGGACAACAGCTTACGATATAAAGTCTAACTATAAGATATTCAATCACAGGAAAGGAGAGCAGCGGTGGATAAAAAAGTTATTCAGTTCACGGATACGTCTTTTCGCGACGGTTTTCAATCGGTCTTTGGCGCCAGGGTATTAACCGATGACTTCATGCCCGCCGTCAAGGCCACCGTCGATGCAGGAATCACCAATATCGAAGCCGGTGGCGGAGCGCGCTTCCAAAGCCTGTTTTTCTACTGCGGTGAATCGGCCTTTGACATGATGGACCGCTTCCGCAAGGAAGTCGGACCAGGGGTCGCCCTGCAGACCCTGGCCCGCGGTATCAACGTCGTTGCTCTCAGCCAGTGCCCCCGGGATATCATCGACCTGCATGCCAAGTTGTTCAAGAAACACGGCATTACCACCATCCGTAACTTCGATGCCCTAAACGATGTCCGCAACCTCGAATACTCCGGCGAGCGGATCGCACACCACGGTCTCAACCATCAAGTCGTTGTTACCATGATGGAATTGCCCCCCGGCTGCAGCGGCGCCCATACCCCGGAGTTCTATACCGACAGACTGAAGCAGATCCTCGATGCCGGCATCCCCTTCCATTCCATCTGCTTCAAGGACGCCTCCGGCACCTCCAACCCGAGAAAGGTATATGAAACCCTGAAGGCCGCACGAAAACTGGTCTCCGCCGACACCATTTTGTGGTTCCACACCCATGACACTGCAGGTCTCGGCATCTCTCAGAACATGGCGGCGGTGGAAGGCGGCGCCGACGGTATCGATCTGGCTAAATCGCCGGTCAGCGGCGGTACCTGTCAGCCGGACATCCTGTCGATGATGCATGCGATGAAGGGCACCGAATTTTCTCTCGATCTCGATTATGAGAAAATCATCCTCGCCGTCGATGCCTTCGAAGAGGCAATGAAGGACTATTTCGTGCCACCCGAGGCGAAGATGGTCTCTTCGATGGTCACCCTTTCGCCGATGCCCGGCGGTGCTCTTACCGCCAATACCATGATGATGCGCGACACCGGTACCCTGCATCTCTTCCCGGCGGTCATCAAGGAAATGTCCGAGGTCGTGGCGCGGGGCGGCTTCGGCACCTCGGTGACCCCGGTTTCCCAGTTTTACTTTCAGCAGGCCTATCTCAACGTCACTCAGGGTAAATGGAAAAAGATCAATCCACAATATGGCAATATGGTTCTCGGCTATTTTGGTCGCACCCCGGTACCGCCGGATCCGGAAATCGTCAAGATCGCCTCCGAACAGCTCGGCAAACCGGTATTCACCGATAACCCCCTCGATATCCTCGAACCCGGTATCCCGAAAGCCACCAAGATCCTCCAGGACAACAAGCTGCCGGTAAGCGACGAAAATATCTTCATCATCGCCAGCTGTGAGCAAAAGGGCCTCGATTTCCTTCTCGGCAAGGCCGTCACCAATATCCGCAAAATCACCGACAAGCCTGCGGCCGATAAAAAACCAACGGCCAAAAAAGAGGCGGCAGAGGCTCCTGCCGGACCACGCAAGTATACCATCACCGTCAACAACCGTCCCTATGAAGTAACCGTTGCCGAGGGTGGCTCCATCCAGGCGGTGCCGGTGGCCGGTCAAGTGGTTCGACCCGAGTCCGCTGCCCAGGCAGCACAGGCTGGTCCTACTACCACCATAGAGGCTCCAACCCCGGGGAACATCGTCAAGGTTCTGGTCGAGGTTGGCAGTATTGTTGCCAAGGATCAGCCTCTTTTGGTCATGGAAGCGATGAAAATGGAATCGGAAGTGAAATCACCGTGTGCCGGTAAGATCCTCGACATCCATGTTTCGAACGGTGAAACGGTCCAGGCCTCCGACATTCTCTTCACCATCGGCTGACAAGATGCAGTTCTTCAGGTTCCCGAACGTTATCCGGGAACCTTTCCTTCTTTGGTTTTTACCGGGAAAGTAATATGAAAATCAGATTCTTCACGCTTTTTCTGCTGGGATTGCTTTGCTCCTGGACCTCCGCCGCGCTGGCCGCCGACGGAACCCTGGAGATTCTAGCGCCTGCGGATGCGAAAATAGTCAGGGTTATCGCCCAGCAGGATGGTTTTGTTTACAGCGGCGACGAGATTGCCACCCTGAAAAAAGAGGACGGCACGGTCATTATCCTCAAAGCGGGTGCGGCAGGAAAAGTCACCAGCATGAAGGTAATCGCCTATCAAAAGGTACAAAAGGATGAATTATTGGGTACCTTGGCGGTCACCCAAATTGTTGCCGACCAACCAACCGTCTTTGCCGACAAAAAATTGCCGCCCATTGGCGAACTCCTCACCAGTTTGCTTAAAACTACAGGTATTTACGGGATCTATGAAGCTCAGACAACGCAGGACTGGACGGTTGGCTATGGTCGGGTGCTGATGATTTCCGTCGGCCTCCTCCTTCTTTACCTGGGTGTTTTCAGGGGCTTTGAACCACTTCTTCTCGTGCCGATCGGTTATGGCGCCATTCTCTCCAACATCCCCTTGGCGGGTATCGCCGAGCCGGGTGGGATATTGTACTATATCTATGAAATCGGCATCAATACCGGGGTTTTTCCGCTCCTCATCTTTATGGGAGTCGGCGCTCTCACCGACTTCGGGCCGATGCTCGCCAATCCGATCACCATTCTTCTTGGTGGAGCGGCCCAACTGGGAATATTCGCCACCCTTTTGGGTGCCCTGTGGCTTTCCGATCTGGTCCCCGGCATCAACTTCTCGCTACGCGATGCCGCCTCCATCGGCATCATCGGTGGTGCCGATGGACCGACGGCGATCTTTTTGGCCAGCCGGCTCTCTCCCCGCCTGCTGGGGTCGATTGCCATTGCCGCCTATTCCTATATGGCCCTGGTACCTCTTATCCAGCCACCGATCATGCGCTGGTTGACCACGCCAGAAGAACGCAAAATCAAGATGGTGCAACTACGCCATGTATCAAAGCTAGAGAAAATCATCCTGCCCCTGCTTGTTCTCGGTATCTGCACCGCCCTGCTGCCGTCTGCGGCACCGCTGATCGGCATGTTCATGCTCGGTAATTTCGCCAAGGAGTGCGGTGTTGTCGACAGACTTTCCGACACCATCAAAAACTCCTTGATGTATACGGTCATAATTTTTCTGGGACTTGCCGTCGGCAGTAAGCTTTCCGCCGACAAGTTCCTCAATATTGAAACGCTGGGCATCCTGGTGCTGGGCATGATCGCCTTTGGTATCGGCACCGCCGGTGGCGTATTGATGGCTAAGTTGATGAATAAACTCTCCAAAAATCCGATCAATCCGCTGATCGGTGCGGCTGGGGTTTCAGCGGTACCGATGGCCGCCCGCGTGGTGAACAAGGTCGGCCTTGAGGCCAATCCGCAGAATCACCTGCTCATGCATGCCATGGGGCCAAACGTCGCTGGGGTTATCGGCTCGGCCGTAGCCGCCGGTGTGCTGCTGGCGCTGTTGTAAAAACCTTCTTTTTAACGACAAAAAGGGGGAGAGTCGCTGATGAGCGGCTCTCCCCCTCTCCTTTTCCCCCCCTGCCTTTACGCTTTTCTCAGCCAACCGATTTAGTGACGATTTCCTTATCAAAATAGTTAACTACCATACCCACATCGACGACAATGGTCTGGCAGTTGATCCCCGAGGCCCTCGGCGACAGCTAGGGCTGCCTTTTACCCTTAAATAATAACTGGACATAATTGCTCCCGTGCTGTATCTACTGGGAGCATGAAAATACAAAATCAAATAAAACGGCAACTGTCACAACCGGAAGCGATCAATTTTATCAACGAATTACTTGCTGCTT
>JBBQVT010000039.1:0-28923 GCA_038211245.1 Desulfobulbales bacterium
TTCAGAGACCAGTAACCCCGACTGCACTTACCCCATAACTTTAAGAGTAGGTTTGTATGATGAAACAGATAATTGTCTCCGGCTCCCTCGCCTATGATCGTATAATGAATTTTTCCGAGCGATTTTCCGACCACATCTTGCCGGATAAAATCCATAGCCTTAACGTCTGCTTTCAAGTTAACGGGGTCACGGAAAATTACGGTGGTACCGCAGGAAATATTGCCTATGCCCTGAAACTCATGGGAGAAAGCCCGATTATTTCCGCGACAATCGGCAGCGACCACCATAAATATTTCGAGTGGTTCGAAAAAAACGGCATAGTCAAGAGCGGCGTCCGGGTCATTCCTGAAGAACTCACCGCCGGAGCGTACATCACAACCGACATGGCTAACAACCAAATTACCGGTTTCAACCCGGGGGCCATGAAGTTTTCTTCGGATCTTGATGTCGATGCCCTGGATCCGGAAAAATCCCTTCTTCTCGTCTCGCCCGGCAATCTTGCCGATATGATCAACTATCCCCGGCTCTGCAAAAACTCCGGAATTGAGTATGTCTTTGATCCGGGTCAGGCGCTGCCCATGCTGCAGGCTGAGGATCTTATCGAAGTTATTACCGGCTGTACGCTGCTCATTGTGAACGACTATGAGTTCAACCTCATCCAGGATAAAACCGGCCTAGGCAACGGCGAGCTCCTGGCCCTGGCAAAAACCACCATCGTTACTCTGGGTGGTGCCGGCTCAAGAATCCATAGCCCCTCCGGAACTCTTTCCATTCCAGCCTTCAAGGCGAGACAGGTCGTTGACCCGACCGGCGCCGGCGATGCCTATCGAGGCGGACTGTTGAGCGGATTATTAAATGGCCTCGATATACAAACCAGCGCCCTCAGAGGCAGCGCTTGTGCCTCTTTTGCTGTCGAATGTAACGGCACTCAGGTGTACTCTTTCACGACACGGGAATTAGCTGAAAGGATGCACGCTTTTTAATTCAATGTCCCTCGACCGCATCAGGAGAAATATGAAACGCATAGCTCTTATTATTCTTATCACCGTCCTGTTCAGCCAGACGGCGTGGGCTGCCCGTGCCAAAGTGACATCCATGGCCAAGGATCCCTACGTATCCGCCCTGGTCATCGACGCCGATACCGGTAAAGTGCTGTTTTCCGACCAGGCCGACACGGTGGTTTACCCCGCCTCCGTCTTAAAGCTGATGAATCTGCTGGTCATTCTCAAACACCTTGAACAGGGGAAACTGAAATTGACTGACATGGTCCAAGTCACCGCCGAAGCCGCTAAGATCGGTGGCTCCCAAGTATATCTCGATCCGAAGGAACAGTTTCCAGTCGAAGACCTGCTCTACGCCCTGGCCGTACAATCAGCAAATGATGCGGCAGTTGCCCTGGCCGTCCATGTGGCAGGATCAAAGGAAGGCTTTATTGCCCTGATGAATCAACAGGCGGCAGAACTCGGAATGAAATCCAGCCATTTCCACTCGGTGCATGGACTACCTCCAGCGGAGGGACAAAAGCCGGATGAAACCACGGCCGGCGACCTGGCCATTTTATGTCGTGAGCTTGCCAAACGACCGGATGCCTTAAAATACACCAGCACTAAGGAAAGGAGTTTCCGCGATAACAAATTTATGATGCGCAATCATAATCATCTCTTAGGCGCAGTGGATGGCTGCGATGGCTTTAAAACCGGCTATTTTGAGGCGGCCGGCTTTTCCATCGCCGCTACCGCCAAAAGGGGTGGAGTGCGGGTCATCGCCATCGTCATGGGCAGCAAGGATCGCAAGGTCCGTGATGCCAAGACATCGGAGCTGCTGGCCAAGGGCTTTTCCTTGCTGCCGCCGAAACCTGGCGCTCCGACCGCAGCCGTAGTCAAGCCGGGAGTGACTCCGAAAAAAACAGATGCTCCCACAACTCCAGCTGAAACCCAACCGGCTCAGCCTCCGGAAAAAGAAAAACCGGCTCCCTCGACTGAAGGGGGATGGACCATGTACCTCCTGGGACTGGCAAGCGGCCTGGTTGTCTTTGCTGTCGTGTCGTTTTTCTTAGTGAAAAAGCGTGGCAAGCAGCGATAGCACTCTATTACTCTCTGGCGCTGGCGCTATCCACAATCTCAATGTCAGCGTCTTTTTCGACGATAGCGTTGATTGTAAGTGCCCGGTAGAGTGGACAGGTTGCGGGGCGTTCCCGGCCCTGGCGATAAGGTAGGATGAGTTGCATGGACTGGCCCGCCAGTTCCCGACGGACCTCCCTGCGCCGGCCCTTTACCCCGGCAATGGTCATGCGGTCATAGCTTGTGACCTGATGACGTAGCCAGGCGATGACTGCCGCCCTGGCCCGATCCGGCAGAGGTATCCGTTCCGTCCTTGCTACGGTGCCACTCCCGACAGGGGTGGCTAGAACAGTCACCTTATCCGCCAGATTTTCAGCAAGATCAGCAAAGCGCGGATGGAAGTTCAGAAACTTGAGAACTTCCTCAAAAAATGCGCGGACATATGCCTGGTGTTTTTTTTCTTTGGCAATCTGTTGTCTGTCGCGTTGCAAGGCATAGCCCGGAGCCGTGCGTTTGGCCTTCACCTCTTCGACGGCGGCGAGAATATTGTCTCTACTCGCCCAGATCCCCCGCGACATGACCCGCCTACCGACCTTAACTTGAACCAACCAGCTTGGTCCCTTGGCCTTAACCAATTTGGTCAGCGCGCCATCTCCAGGAGGGAGAAGCTGCCACTCAGGTGGTGGCACCAGCTCGTCTCCGGCTTCAGTTATTACGGCATTGGTTTTTCGTCCCGGCCTGACCGTACGATTCTCTGTGGGCATACTGAATGATTAAAATGAAACGACTTATCGCTTGGCCATGGCCAGTTTCACTGCTAAAGCCCTTCGACTGAATCGTCATCAGATGTTTTTCCGAATGGCGGCAAGGAGATCGTCCTCCGAATAGGGCTTGGTGATATAGTCGTCAGCGCCTTGTTTCATGCCCCAGAATTTATCACTTGCTTGATCCTTACTGCTGACAATAACAACCTTGATATCCTTGGTTTCGTTGTTGGTTTTCAGCTGCCTGCACACCTGAAAACCATTTTTGTTGGGCAAAATAACATCAAGCAGTATCAAATCCGGTTGTTTCTCAATCGCCGTAGCAAGGACCTTGTCGCCCTCGGTGACAGTTATTATCATGTAGCCGTTTTCCGAACAAACAGATTCTGCGATTTTTCTGTCGGTCGGACTGTCTTCAACAATCATTATCAATTTGCCAGCCATAGCTACGCTCCTTATTATTAAGAGTAAATTTGAAAACTAAAGCGGTTCATTCCCCCCGCTATTTTAAGGAAAGACAGATACCTGCAACATCGGGAACAAGCCCGAGAGCACCGTCCGGCATCGCATAAATCCCCAGAAGATGATGGTTGTTTTGCGGCAAGGACAGCAGCCGGGAAGGAGCAAATTCGGTTTCCAGTTTTTGCATTTTCAGGGTATGCGGTGTTCGGATGATGACTTTCAGCAAGGCCTTCTCGACAGTCACCGCCCGAACAACCAGGTATTTTACCGACTTGCCGGACGTTGTTTCCGGAAAGCCGAAGTGCTCTTCCAGATTGATGACCGGAAGCATGGCTTCCTGATATTGCGCCGTGGCAAGCAAAGGTGCTGACTGAAACACCGTGACATCCTGCAGGATAAACTCCAGCTGATTCCTACTCAAAAGCCAATATAACGGAAATCCTCCATGAAGAGGGGTGTTTGCTTGAATCATCGCAATTTCCAGCTTAGTTTCCATTCTACCTCACTGCAAAAAAATCAATTGAACAATCGACTTCGTACCTTTTCCAGCGTCCTGACAAAGGCCTCCTCGTTATAGGGCTTGGTCATGTAGTGCCATACCCCCAACTCCTTGGCCTTCTGCTGGTGTTTTTCGGAGGTCCGGGAAGTCAACATGACCACAGGAATATCCTTGAAATCATTGTTATTATTAAGGTTGCTTTTAAATTCGTAACCATTCATTCTCGGCATTTCAATGTCGAGAATAATAACATCCGGCACAAAACTCTCGAGCCGCGCCAAGGCCTCAATGCCGTCCACTGCCTGCTGCTGCTTCCATCCCTGGCTCTCCACCAGCCTGGCAACGCTGTGCCTTACGGAAATGGAGTCGTCGACAATCAATACCTTGAGAGGTTCGTCCAATCCAGCCTTAAGCACCGGTTCCGCTGCAACTCTCGTCTGCAAATTTTCTGTGTCGATAACTTCCCGGAGATTAACGATGGGGATCAACTCCCCGGAACCGGTGAGAGTCACTCCACTGATGCCCGGCACATGGGTTAAATGACTGCCAAGGCTTTTGATGATGATCTCCCGCTGTTCAACAACCTCATCAACGGAGACGGCAAAGAGTTTTTCTCCCTTGTTGAAGAGTATCGCCAACATCCCTTCCCGACCGGTCGGCAATTCAGTGAGCCTTTTTTCCAGTTGCAGGCAGAAGCCGAGATTGGCAACCGGGATGATATTGTCCCCTTGGTGCAAAAATATTCCGTCGTTCTCGTGCAATTCCTCCACGGCAAATCTCTTTATCTGCTGAATATCCTGCAGAGGTATAGCAAACACTCGTCCAGCAACGGAAACCAGCACCGCGCGGTTAACCGACAAGGTGAACGGGATGCGGATTTCAAAGGTTACTCCCTGACCGGGATTATTGAGAAGTTGCACGCTGCCCCTCAGGTCTTGAATATTTCTGCGTACTACATCAAGGCCAATGCCACGGCCGGAAATGGTGCTGATATCCTGACGCGTGGTAAAACTCGGGTGGAAGAGAAATTCCAGGAGTTCTTTTTCGCTAAGAGCATCAGGATTCGCCGCTAGATTGCCGCTCCTGACTCTCTCCTTTATCCGCTCAAGATCAATGCCGCCACCATCATCGGAAATTCGCAAAACAACAAAGCGGCTGTGTTGATCGGCCTCAACTCGGATGGTTCCGCTCTCCGGTTTTCCGGCAGCGAGACGCTTCTCCGGACTTTCAATGCCATGGTCTAGGGCGTTTCGCAACATATGCATGAGCGGGTCGGTGATCTTTGCCCAAACAAACCGGTCCATGTACACATCCTCACCGGTGATGATCAGATTGGCCTTTTTCTCTAGTTTTCTGGCGGTCTCACGCACTGTCCGAAAGAGCACACGAGAGAGAGACGACATCGGCGTCATTCGAATGCGCATGAGCTTTTCCTGCATCAAACGCATGGTCAGTTGCTGCTTACCGACCTGACCCCCGATATCGCCGACAAGAGATACCAGGGTGGCATGAATTGAGTTCACATCAACGGAGATTTCGTTGAGGGATCGTATAATCAGGTTCAATTGCGAATATCGATCCAGTTCGATCGGATCGAATTCGGAAAAATCGCTGCCGGCGGTATCATCGCCCGTTCGAGGGCTAAAACCATAAAGGGATTGCACCTCAAAACCGGACTCCAGTTCCTGCGATTTACGCCGCAGATTTTCTTTGACGGTATCAAGTTCAAGTAAGGTGTCGGAAAATTCTTCGAGCATCTTCTCCATGGCTCCCCGAGCAACTACCAATTCACCTTCAATACCCGCCAGTTCAACAAGATCGTCAACCTTGACTCGAAGAATACCGGATTCACCGGGAAGATTTGCCGATATCTCCGGCTCCGCAAGAGTTTCAACTTCTAAGCCTGCATCTGTGTCCCTCAGTTCCTCTTGATTACCAGCAGGCGCTTGCACCTCGGTAGTTGCATCCGGCTCAGAACCAGCCGCTTGTCCTGTCTCTGTACGTAAGGCTAAATATTCGCCGATGGTATTCACAAAACGATTAAGGTGCACCGATTCATCGGCCTGCACCGATTGCGACAACAATTCAATGACATCAATGCCGGTGGCGAGTATTTGAACCTCCTCCGGGCTGATCTCTTCGGCATCATCATGAATCCAGTCAAGCATATCCTCAAGAGAGTGCGCACCCCGGGCCGTCAGATTCATCCCGGTCATGGCCGCTGCCCCTTTCAGGGTATGCACCGCCCGGCGCATAACGCCGACCGTTTCCCGCAGATCCGAAGACAGCGGACAGAACTCCTTGATTTCATTTTCCAAGATGTTGAGCGAATGGTTTATAACTATGAGATGTTCTTCGCATTCCGATCGGAAAATATCCAGCAGCTGTTGTTCCTCGCTGATCGTTTCTTTGTCCTGCTCGGTCGGCAGAAAGTGGACTTGGTCAGCTTCTTCCTCGATGTAGGCCGACAACAGAGACTCCTCGCCCTGTTCCTCAAGAAGTAGGGAATCGGCAACCTCTTCAAGGAGCATCAACGAGTCACCTTCCGGCTCGGGAGCATCGAATATATCTTCTTCATGCCCTGTTCCAGTCACCTCGGGAGCGACACTCGCTGCGACTGCACCGGTTATGGACAGTAGGGTAGACAACCGCTGCAGTTGATCTTTAACTCGCTGCACAGTTGTACTGTTTTCCGGGTCCGCACAGGCATATACGGTCTCCAGAAAAAGCAGGAAGTCCCCAATCAATCCGGGCATCCCAGGCAACTGACCAAGAGCGGGTGCTCGTAAATTCTCTAATAACAGGTGAAAATCCTTCATCAGCAGGGATTGCTGCTGAAGGCCGGCGGCCATGCCGACTGTAGCCAGAGTCTTAACTGCCCGGGCAAGCTTGTCGTACACTTTAACGTTCTTTTCACCGCCTCCGAGCATATCCGGCGACAAGTACCCGGCCAACTCCTGCAACAAAGGCAAAACAGAACGGATCGCCAGAATATATTCCTGCTGTCCATCCATTCCTTGATGAAGATTACCGACAGCATCGATAAAACGGCCATATTCGCTGTTCCCGTTAAATTCGGCGAACAACTTTGCGATTCGGGTATAAAGGATCTCTTCGATTTCCGGTACGGCGCTGTCTTTGCGAATGAACTCGTCAAGGAGATCGGTGGTTTGCCGGAGTGCCGCAAGAAACTTGGTGGAGGCTGGTTTTCCCTCTTCAACCATGGGAGCCAGCAAGCTCTCAACTATTTTTGCCGCCCGACTCAAATCGACCAACTGCACCTGGGATGCCGCCCCCTTAACATTATGAAAGAGCCTGTGGAGCTCCTCCAAGGGCGCTGTTGCCGTACTCTCGGCCGCAAGAATTGCCAATTCTTGACGTATAACCGGGAGATAGGATTCAACTTCCTGGAGAAATAATTCGAGGAGTTCAGCGTGCGCTATTCTCACCATCGTCATCGCCCCCTCCTTTGGAGGAGGATAACAGTCTTGGTTTTCACGCCATCAGTGTTCATTACAGATATCATTCTCTCTCCTCAGATCAACCGACTTCGTTAAGTCGTTGTCAAAAAAAAACATGACCAAAGAAACGGCCTAAGGAGCCGCAGGGAAATGGTTAAAAATGGCCAAATCATTTCCTAACGGCTCCTAAAATCGATAAGACTCGGCGCCGTTAAAAACCTCCGGACATTTAGAATATAATAGAGTGTATTCTCGACTAATAATCCGGTTGCGAACAGGGATTTTTCCATTTGATTATTATCGATATAATCTAGTGGTTTGGTTTCCGTAACCGCACGACTGACCGTGCCGACAATCCGGTCCAGTCTGATCCCAATTTTTTGTTTGCGGTGCCGCAGAACCACGAAACGTTTGCCGCCACAGACGCCTCGGCGACCTGACTTAAGAAAGCCGGCCAAATCAATGACGGAAACAATCTCACTTCTAACATTGACAACACCTTGAATCCACGGAGGAAGATTAGGAAGGGTGGTGATAGCAGGCAAAGGCCCGACCTCGGACAAATCATCAATAGCTATCGCCAGATGCAAAGTGCCGGTGGCGACGAGGACGAATTTCGTCAACTTCTCCTGCACCGGCACAAACTTCTGCTGAGCTGAGCCGGGACTGCGCATCGCCTCAGCAAGCTCTGTATTAATAGTATGAATGAGAGTATATAAATCGGGGTAACTTGACATATGTTCTCTTTATATTTTTACAACTTTGTTTTGCTGTTCATATGTTTTCATCAATGACGGCAAGGAGTTTTTCCGGGTCAAAGGGTTTGGTCAGATATGCCACAGAACCTCCCCTCATTCCCTTCTGTCTGTCGACAGCATTGTTCTTTGCAGTCAACATGACAACCGGAACTGCTTTGAGCCGCTCATCATTCTTTAACCGAAAAAGAATGTCGTAGCCTGTCATATCAGGCAGCATGGCATCAAGCAAGATGAGATTTGGCAGCATCGCCTCCATCTTCCGTAAAGCAGCCCCGCCGGTTGCCGCTTCCTCTATTGTATATCCACGCTTGGCCAAAACCATCGATATGACCTTTCGAGAGGTTGGGCTGTCCTCAATCACCAGAACTGTTTTATCCGTTTTTCCATCTTTCGTTTCCCGAACCACTGCAGCGGGCAAGATGACAGGGGATGGTGCAACCGTAGCTTGCCGCGACGAAGTTTCTTTTGCAGGGTCCTTCACGATCGGAGTCGCTGGCTCGTATTTTTTCGTACTGGCGACGGCCTGTGTAACCACCACAGGAGCAGGTGCAACCGCCACTGGCGCAGGCTTTGCTATAATCGGAACTACCACTTCTATCCTTTTATTACCGGCTGGTACAGCTGCAACCGGTTCTGTTGTCGGCTTTTCTAAATATTTTTCGAGCACTGCCAGAAGTTTTGCCGGATCGAAGGGCTTGGTCAAATACTCATTGGAACCATGGAACAAGCCCTTCAATCGATCCGAAGGTTTGCTCTGACCGGTGAGCATAATCACCGGCACTTCGGCCAATCCAGCGCTTTTCCTCAGTCTCGACAATACCTCATACCCAGTCATATCGGGAAGCACCACATCGAGCAAAACCAGGTCAGGAATTATCTCTTCGCTCCTTTGCAGTGCCTCCGAACCACTTTTTGCCTCGATAATTGTGTATCCCTTGCGCCCGAGCAGCATACTAATAACCTTTCGGGAGGTCTGACTGTCTTCTACCACCATAATAGTTTTTTGCACTGCAGTCACAGAAGTGCTGGCTGCTCGTGCTGCCGGAACCGCCTTGACAACCTGCGCCAGCGGTTTCACAACCGGTGCTGCCAACTTCAGCAACAGGGCTGCCGCCTTGGTAAATATCGGCTCTCGTGGCGATAGTTGTAAAGCTTTGTTGATAAATTCCCTTGCCCGATCGATGCTGCCAATGGAAAAATGGCCAAGACACAGGCAGTAGGCAATGCGAGAATTCTCTGGATGGATCTGCAATTCCCGTTCATACTCCTGAAGGGCCCGGGCCAGCTCAAAACTACTGCTACCCTCGGAAAGAGAAACAGCAGAAATGCGTAACATCCCCTGGCAGGTCTTGCAGCGTATCTCGCCGACAGCAACGATAGACCAGCAAAAGATGCATCGCTTCACGGCTTCCTGCGATCCGCCAAGCTGAGGCATTATTTTTTCGGCCTCTCGCTGTACTACAGGATCACAATTGCCCCATTTTTGCGCCTCGGCCAAGGCCTTTTTTATATAATCTTCACGGGTCATCAATCGGGAATGCCAGAGCCACGCAGGATAATAAAAGCGGTTGCTCCGCAGGACCTCGACCAGTTTTGAACCGGCCTCGGTCCGCCTGAACTGATAGATCAGATGAATTGCCTGTTGTAGGCCGTCCTCTTCATCGCAACTCTTAGCGGCTGGAGAAAGACCGGCCAATTTATTCAGTAATCGCTCCACCAGAGTGAGACTGAGGGAGACATCGCTTGCCACCGGTTGAGTGGCTGCTGCCGCCTGAATATCTCCATCCCGAATAGCCGCTAGGGTAAGGACGGCTCCGTTCCCACTTAGCTTGCCGCAGGCTGCACTGGCAACCTGCCCATTGCGAATCTGAAGACTGCCTGTTGCCTTGACATTTTTTACCCATACGTCAACATTGCCGGAAAGCACTTGTTGCGACTTCAGGTAGAGCAGAACATTCTTCTCTGTCTCGGTAGAAATGATGCTCGAGTCGGTCATAACAAAACCCTGAACGTTAAATGAAAATCCGACAGTCTGGTCCTCGAAGCGATATCGCCCACTTTTCTTGCCAGAGAATGAGTTCCGACAACCTTGAGCCTCTTACAAAAAATATTTGCCCGTTTTTTGCGATGATTTTTTGTACGTGACTTATCCCGTTTATCGGGGTTATGCTGCATGTTTACCGACCAGCTCAAACATCCCGGTTTGCGCAATATTAAAGCCGATGCGAATAGCGCCGTCAGCGCCAAAACCATTGTTACCAATGATGACAACTACTGCAAGGCTCAGAACAACAATTTTCTCCGACCTTCTAAATCGTCTGTGGTTCTCCGATTTTGAAGATCTCAACCGCTGAATGGAGATCCCGAGCAGTTTTGCTCAAAACATTCATGGATGCCGCCGTATCCTGCGAAGAAAGTGACGATTCCCGGCTGATCTCACCAACTTCTTTCATGGTTTTCGAGATGGTCGCAGAAACATGCACCTGCTCCGTGGTGGCTTCAGTAATAGACTCGATCAATTCAGCGAGATCATTGGAAACCTTCTCAATTTCCTGAAGCTTGGCATGGGCACCGTCAGCAAGCTTCGAACCCTGCACGACCTTGCTGATACCTTCATCGATGCGATTACTGACCTCTTTGATTTCATTTTGAATACTCTTGACCAGAACATCAATCTGTTTGGTCGAGTTACTCGAGTTATCGGCGAGACGCTGCACCTCGTCGGCAACTACCGCAAATCCATGACCTGCTTCACCGGCCATGGCTGCCTGGATGGAGGCGTTAAGGGCCAGAATGGAGGTACGGTCAGCGATATCGTCGATAATCTGCACGATGTTACCGATCTCCAGGGAACTCTCACCGAGTCGTTTGATGGAGCGAGCCGTTTCGTTTATCTGCTCGCGAATATCGGACATGGCTTTATTCGTCTCGATAACCGCCAAGGCGCCTTCCTGGGCGTTGACCCTCGATTGACGAGATACCATCGCCGACTGCTGAGCATTGGTGGCAACTTCCCGAATCGATTGAGCCATCTGTTCAATTGCTTCGACTGCTCCGGCAACACCCTGTACTTGCTCAATATTTTTTTGAGCAAGGGTCATTGTCTGGCGAGCAACCTGTTCTGAAGTTGTATCTACCGATTCAGTTGCCACCTTGACCTTACTAATAATATCGGTGAACTGATCAGCCATGGCGTTGAAAGAATCGGCAATAGCTCCGGTTATATCTTCGGTAACCTCGGCTCGACCGGTAAAATCACCCTCGGTCAAAGCACTAATCTCTTCCAGTAACTTCATGATCGATTCCTGGATGATGTCACGCTCTTCCTGACTCTGAATGAGCTCGGTAATATTATCAAGCATGCCGTTCAAAGTTGAGGCCATGACACCGAGTTCGTCGTTACTCACTACTGTAGTACGCGCCTGATAATTACCCCTGCCGATTTCATCAAGGAGGCTCATGATAAGATTGACCTGGTTGGTAAGTCCTTGCGACAGCTTCAGGGCAATAAGAACCGCCAGAAGAATGGCGACTATACCTAAAGGCAACACAACTTTTAACACCAGGGAGGCGGTATCCTCCATATCCTTGGTCGCCTTCGCCTCGTTGGTTAAGGCAAAACTGAGAAACGACTTGATGGCCGGCTCCGCCCGCTTTGCCGCTTCCTGGTAATTGACAATTCTCGCGGCAATAATACCGTCGGTATTGCCGACCTCGACAAACCACTTGTCAAATTCCTTAAACTGGTCGACCAATTTTGCTTTGACCGGTACCGCCACTGTCGATGATTCGACAAGGTTTGCCAGGGCGGTTCTACTTTCTTTCACTTTGCTGCTGTTTTCATTTTCCGGAGCCATGAGATAATCCTGCGTGGCCGCCTTGAGCAGGTAAAAACTGTTTTGCACCGGAACAAGATTTAAGGAAGCAAGCGTGACACCAAGGCTTTCGAGACTTTGCCGCAACTTAACCAACTCACCAAATTCCTTGTCGACCCGTAACTCAAGGATGTTGACGGTTCCGACAAAGGCACTCAGATATTCATTGATGGAATCCATTGCCGTTTGTGCGACATCAATATCCTTCGGGGTTTTTGCCAACTGCTGAATCTGATACAAGGTACGGTAAGCCTCACCGCCAAGAGCGATAAAGGGATTTATGTACAGTTCCTTGGCTTCGCGAATACCTTTCTTTTCATGATTGAGAAGGAAGTCCTTCTCATACCGTTGCATAACGCGAAGGGTGTTTTCGGTTTCTAGGCTCAGGCGCGCAATCTTGCCATGGACCTGAACGAGGGCCTCAATCGTTTTTTGGGCATAGGTCTGTGAAATCAAGGTGATTGCTATTACCGCGATGGTGAAGGCAATCATCAGCATAAACGACCACAACAGTTTCGTACGAATCTTCTGGCGTCCCTTAAGCTGCGATCCGACACGACTTTGTACTACTCCAGGCACTTCCGTTTTTCCGTCCATTACGTCTCCATAATTTCTGTTACTGTGCTTGAAAGCGGACAAGCTGTTTCCGACAAGGTTGTCGGAGCACCGCCTGTACAAACCACACTCTATCTGATAAGAGCTCTCACCTTTAACTGGAAAAGATCCATGATGCTTTTATCAGACATTACCGAAGGGCGACAACTTTGTTGATAATATCTTCCACGGCAAGTCCCTGATGGGGTAATTGTTCGGCTATGCCGCCCTGACCGATTCTGCTCGTTCCGAGATACCCATATTTGGGATGCAAGCCTCTCTCCAGGAGCCACGTCCCATAGCGAATGCCAAGGCCGGTCTTGCTGTTTTGGCTTTCCACCACCATCACCAAGGGACTGCCACCCACTTTGGCGAGCATCTCTTCGTCGATGACATTAAGGGTCGGCTTGTTGATAAGCCCTATTTCCACACCTTTCTGCCGCAGCTGTAAAACCGCATCCAGACAGCGATAGGTCATTTCCCCATAGCTCACTACATACCCGTCCTTTCCCTCGCGAATGAGTTCATCCTTGCCCTTCCTGAAGATGTAGCCGGCGCCAAAGAATTTTTCACCCCCTTCGGTGAGCAGATACGGGGTCGCCGAACGAGTCGAAAAGAGAAATCTCAGCCCCTGATCATAAAATACTTCTTTCAGCATTGCCCGCAGCTGCAGCGTATCGGCCGGGAAGTAAAGGCGAGTCGCATCCCCTTCGGCGACCGCATTATCGGCGAAAAAGTTATTGATACCAAAATGGCAGGTGTTGTCAGCCATATCGTCGATTCCCGAGTGAGAAAAATGGGCGAGGACATTGGCATGATTGAGGCGGGCCATGGTGATCTCCGAGACAACCATCTCCAAGAAGGCGGCAAAGGTCCCAAAGACCCCCTGACGCCCGGGTTCGGAACCGAAGCCTGCGGCTACCGAATAGTTGTTACGTTCCATGATGCCACCGTGCACATACACTTCGGGATGGCTCTTGCGAATGTGGTGCAATCCGCAGGATCCCTCAAGATCGGAGTCAACAACCAGAACCTTGGCCGCCGGATTTTCCATGGAATCGAGGATCTCGCACACCGCCTTGCCAAAATCATCCCGCACCTTTCCGGTTTCCGGAGTGCTGCCGAGGTAGGTGTCTTTGGTTTTTTTGACTGGATAGGTCTGCAGCATCAGGACGGCTTCGTTCAAACCGTGCGCGGTCAGATAATCGACCGCCAAACCTACGGCAATGACATCATGGCCCTTTGGTGACCCTTCGATTCCGGGGACGCCCACGGCCATTGGCCTTTTGTTGACGAGTGCAACTGGACCATCGGCCACCAACGCCCCTTGGATGCGACTAAACAGGGTATTGATGTCCTCACCGTCTCCAACACTTACGGCAAGTCCTTGTCCGGCGAGGGTCCGCGCCACATCATAGCCTTTCATATACTGGCTGGGATGACCGGCGATGGTGACATCATTGTCATCAATGAACAATTTGACACTCAATTTTCGCGCCACTGCGTATCGGGCCGCCTCGGCGTTGTCCCCTTCCATCTGGGAACCGTCGCTGCCGAACATGACTACGGTCTTGGTCCTGTCGGCCTCGGCAACGCCATTGACATAACTCCACAGGTGACCAAGTCGGCCCGAAGAGAAGAAAACTCCGTTGTGTTCATCACGTTCCGGATGACCGTAGAAGCCCTTGCCATATTCTCGGTAATGGAGGAGAGATTCGGGTTTCTTGTGCCCGTTGAGGACAGCCATCACATATTGAATAGCTACCCGATGCCCGGCCTCATCAAAATAGACCGGATGAAGTGTCGTCGAGCCCTTCATAAAACCGTCAACAATTAACATTTCCGGGACGATATCGAAGGCTCCGCCGGTATGACCTCCAAGCCCTTTCACATTTGCCAGAGCGGTAAAAAACACCAGACATTCTCGCACCAATTGAATATTGTCGGTCAGTATCCGATGCTGTTCCTCTGTCAGTTTCGTCTGCTGCAAATCGAACTTCAGTGATGAATACTTATTTAAATCTATTGGAAAAACCATCTTCGTCTCCGATTGCTTATGTTTGTTGCTAATAATGCAAAATCATTACTGTAACTGCGGTTGGTTGCGGCCCTATTTGGTGCCGAAGATTTTATCTCCGGCGTCGCCGAGTCCCGGCAGAATGTAGCCGACCTCATTGAGACCCTGATCAACCGAGGCGACATAGATATCCACATCGGGATGGGCCTCGGTCACTTTTTTCAAGCCCTCCGGGGCAGCAACGAGGAAAAGACCCTTAATAGTTCGACATCCGGCCTTTTTCAAAGTCTCGATAGTCGCCAGCAGGGTCCCGCCGGTCGCCAGCATCGGATCAAGAATCAAGGCTACTCTTTCCTTAATATCCTTGGTGGTCTTGACATAATATTCAACAGGCAGGAGAGTCTCCTCATTGCGGTAATAACCGACTACACTGACCTTTGCCGAGGGGATGAGATCAATAACACCGTTCAGCATGCCAAGCCCGGCCCGGAGGATGGGAACAATAGTTATCTTTTTGCCTTTTAGTTCATCTACCTCCACGGGGCCGGCCCAGCCCTGGATATTTTTTTTCTGGGTCGGCAGATCCTTTGTCGCCTCGTAGGTAAGCAAACGGGCAACCTCCGAGGAGAGATCACGGAAATCCTTGGTGGAGATATCATGCCGACGCATGAGACCGAGTTTGTGCTTGATGAGCGGGTGGTCAGCCACGTGAACTGCCATAATTGTCTCCTCGGGATGATTGTATAAAGGCTCGACTTATCGAATGAGCTAGAATCCACAACACCATGTTTTAAAAAATAATGGCGAAAAAAGCTAGGAATTTTCCCCGACAGGGATAATCAAGAATAAACTGCAGAACATAGCATTTTTTTTATGGATGGCAACGCTTTTTGCCTTTTCTTTCTCCAAATTAGCGCTCTTTCTGTTATCAGTTTCTAACTGGTTATGCACTTCTCCTGGAGAATCGAATATGCATAAAATAAGTCAGGGGGACACCATCAAAACCGGGGTAGCCGCTCTGTTCATGAGGATGGGCACGCGGCGGCAGGATGGCACCTTTATGCAGGTTTAAAAATGCAATGCCTAAACCCCAACCTACCGAAATCGACGAAAAAGAAAAATATACACAATCAGGTTGATGGTAAGGACAACCAGACCAAGGAAGATCTGGATTTCGCCCGTCAATCCTGCCGGATAAATGATGGGCATCAGATAGTGCTCGACAAATCCGGTGGAATATCCCTCCCTGCCGGCCAATTGGCGGAGGTTATTTTCAAGGGGTGTCAGGGGACAGATATTGCCTGAAAATTCAATATAAACACCCCAGAAAACAGCAGGTAGATGCAGCAGGACAATATACCCCCGGCGTAGGGCTAAAAATCCGCCGGCAATGACGAAGAAAATAAAAAAAAGATGCATCAGGACAACCAGATCGGCAAGGATTCGATAAAACATGGCGGCAGTGGAGCCTTGAGGTTGAGGTCGCAGGCCGTGGCGCAATAAAGATGAACCGTTTTTTTCATCTGGACCCACATTTCAAAGTACCAAAACCAAGATTTTTTTCAACTTTTGTTCTCATCGTGCAACCGGGATTGCGACTGCACAAAAAACACGAGAGATTCTGGTTGCACGACTAAGGATCCAGAATCTCTCGTGTTTTTTTGAGGCTAGGAGTCTTTACACAATATGCGCCATCTCAACTCTATTTTTTCGGCTCCTTAAGCCGTTCTGGGCATTTCTTTATCCATGTTATTTTTTATAACGGCTTAGTTGTGAGTTCCTGCCAACCTTGCACCTTCTACCATCGGTCTCTGCCGCGATGCTCATCGCGCCAACCATCACGATGCCCCCGCCAGCCGCCATCATGATGACCCCGCCAGCCCCTATCATGATGACCCCGCCAGCCCCTATCTCGACAAACCGTTCTCATCTCCTCCCGATATCCCCCGTGCCGCCTTTCGACCCTTTCGACCTCATTCCAACACACCTGAGAAGGCCGATGGCGTTCTCTGTATTCATCACGGTGGTTATCACGGCCGTTGTAGGAAAAGACGACCGAGGGAAGAGGGGGTAAAGGAAGGAAAAAACCGTCGTGCCCACGCCCCTGCGCCTCGCTCTCTATAGCCATTGTTCCAATAACAAGAACTGCCAACACTGCCAATTTCATTTTCTTCATTATCTTCATTGTATGTTCCTCCTTGGTATTTGAATAAATGCGAGATTGCTTTGCTTTCTTTCTTTATACGTCTCAGGCGAGAAACAGCATAGTGGACATCCGGAGAAATCGATCTGCATTCGGCCTTATATATTGCCAATGTCGGGTCGATGTCTGGTTATTTTTCAGGGGGAAGGTCCCGTCTATCCCCTCGACTCTCTTCCACTTCAAACCTTTACCCGATGTTAATAATGTTTATTAACAGTATGAGGTTTTTAGATTTGCAACATGGTTTCGGCGTAAACGGCCCTCCATGAGGAGCATCGAAACAACGCAAACGCCTCGATTCCCCTTATCGTACTCACGGAGCAGACATGAAAAACGTACTCTTTATCACCCTCTGTTTTACTGCCACCTTTTTTGTCATAGGGATAATCGCCGCAATTGCCGGCATTAAAGACCAAGCGGGAGCACGGAAAGAGCCCAAAGAAACCGAAAGGGCCCTTTTTGCCGGCGGCTGCTTTTGGTGTATGGAAAAGCCCTTTGAGGCACTTGACGGGGTACTCTCCGTCATCTCGGGCTACGCCGGTGGAACGACGAAGAACCCGACCTACGAGGATTACGGAGCAGGCGGACACATAGAAGTAGTGCAGATTACCTATGACCCGCAAAAGGTTTCCTATGCACAGCTCCTTGACACCTTTTGGCGGCAGATTGATCCAACCGATGCCGGGGGCCAGTTCGGCGATCGCGGTCATTCCTATATTTCCGGGATTTTCTACTACAATGACAGCCAGAAAAAACTGGCCGAAGAATCAAAACGTACTCTTCAAGGTAGCGGGATTTTTACCAACCCGATCGTCACGCTGATTGAAGCGGCGCAGGAATTCTGGACAGCGGAGGAGTACCACCAAGATTATTACAAGAACAACCCACTCCGCTATAACTTCTACCGAAGCGGGTCCGGACGCGACGTTTTTCTGAAAAAAAACTGGCAAGGCCAAGAGTTTTAGGCTGTAAAGGCATGCAACTATGCGCGGCCTTAAGGGCAGTCAGCTCCTCCTGCAACAGGGTGATACGGATTTCGTGGTCTTCATTGGCAGGTATCTCTTTTTGCAAGGGTGGATGAGCATCGCCCCCATGCTGTCAGAGTGGTCGGGGTCTCCCTATGCCGGTCAGGGGCACGAGCTCCACCGCGAGAATGCTTGCAAGGATGAGAACGCCCCCGGAAAGCTGCACCAGCGACAAACGCTCCCCCAAAAAGACCATGCCGCCTATCGCCGCAAAAAGCGTCTCGGAGCTGAGAATGATCGCCGCATCGGCAGCAGGGGTGTAGCGCTGTCCCACTACTTGCAGGGTAAAGGCCATGCCGACGGAAAAAATGCCGACATAGAGAATTCCCCAGACAGCACCAAGGATCTGGGGAAAAGTCGGTCCTTCAACAAAAAAACCGAGGGCGAGCCCGCCCAGGCCGCAAACCAAAAATTGCCCTGCCGCTACCACCAGCGGCGCACCGGTCCTTGACGCCATGATACCAACGAGCATGACATGGGTTGCCCAAAAAATCGTGCTGGAAATGACCCACAGATCACCGGTCACAAGTTCTACACTCTGCGCCCCGCTGAGGATATAGGTGCCGATAAAACAGCTGGTGGATGCCGGCCAGATGGCAAAATGGACCTTGCGCTTGAGGATGATCAGGCCAAGCACAGGGACAAGGGGGACATACAATGCCGTGAGAAAGCCGGAATTGGTTACCGAGGTCCGCAAAATCCCATGCTGCTGCAACACTGCCGCGGTCAGAAGGACGCAGCCGGTGAGGAGTATGCCAAGCCAGTCGATGGCAAGAAATTTTCGCTCTTGTTGCCCTACCCGACGCATCTGCCGCAGGGCAAAAGGCAGAACGATGACTGCCCCGACCAGGAAGCGGGAGCCGGTGAAGGTGATGGTGCCCAGTTGGCCGGTACCGATCTGCTGTACCACGAAACTGCTGCCCCAGATTATTGCCGCCAGGGTGAGGAGCAGATTAGCCTGGATTCGCGTCATTATTTCACTCCAAATTTATGCTGAATGTTTTTGTTAAACCACGACCAAAGGGATTCGCCAGTATACATGCAAAACGGAGTTTTTCAAGCTGAGTTGTCGCTTTCGCATGGGGATATGGACAGCTTCAACCTGCCATTTTCCCCGCTGCCATTTTCGTTCCGTTCGGATTTATGGAGTAATAAATTTCAAATGAAATACAATTTGACATTATCGAAACTTCAATGAATAATGCCATCAGTCTGCATGAATCAGCCCCTTTTACCCGTCAAAAGGGAGAGAGTTTTAAATCAACATACCACCCATCGACAATCGCCCGGTAAAATCTCACACTGCAGGAACCGCCCCATGGAAATGCTCTCTGAACGGCAGAACAAGATCCTCTCCCTGGCGCGAGAACACGGTAGGGTTGATGTTGAAGAACTTTCCACCTCCTTCAACGTCTCGCCGCAGACCATCCGCAAAGATCTCAACGAACTCTGTGATAAGCAGTTGCTGCAGAGAATCCACGGCGGGGCCATCGTCGGCTCGGGCATAGAAAACGTCAGCTATGAAGCCAGGCGCCTCCTCGCACCCGGCCCAAAACAGGCGATAGGCAAGAAGGCTGCGGAGCTGATCCCCAACAACAGTTCACTCCTGATAAATATCGGCACAACCACCGAGCAGGTGGCCCACGCCCTGGCCAATCACCGCGGCTTGCTGGTCATCACCAACAATATCAATGCCGTCGAGATCATGAAAAATTTCCTCGGGGTCGAGCTGATCATTGCCGGTGGCCAGGTGCGGCGTTCCGATGGGGGTATTGTCGGCGACGCGGCGGTTGAATTTATCAGCCAATTCAAGGCCGATTATGCAGTCATCGGCGTTTCCGCCATCGATGAAGACGGTTCTCTCCTTGACTACGATTTCCGCGAAGTGCGGGTGGCGCAGGCTATTATCAAAAATTCCCGACATATCATCCTCGTCACCGATGCCATGAAATTCAGCCGGACCGCACCCATTCGCATTGGCCATATTTCCCAGATCAGCACCATCGTCATTGACGAAGAGTTGCCGAAAAAACTACGCGATATCTGCTCGCAAAGCGGTGTCAACGTTGTTATCGCCAAGCCTTGATAAACGCCGTACAGCGGGACTGACCACCACCGTTGAAAATATTTTCGTCAAGGAAATTTCACTTGCCGGGAGATTTGTTTTCGGTTAAGGAATACATAAACTTGCGTTTGAAACTTTATATCATACAATCTGAAACTTGTAAGAGCTAAAAAGCCACCTCAGCAACGAGCCGGATATGAAGACCCCAGTGTTCGATCTTGCAGTAATCGGCGGCGGCATCAACGGCTGCGGCATCGCCCGTGACGCCGCGGGGCGAGGTCTTTCGGTATTTCTCTGCGAGCAAGACGACCTGGCCTGCGGCACCTCATCGGCCTCGACAAAACTCATCCACGGCGGCCTCAGATATCTCGAATACTACGAATTTCGCCTGGTCCGTGAGGCGCTGCGCGAACGCGAGGTCCTTCTCACCGCCGCACCGCATATCATCTCGCCCCTGCGCTTCATCCTGCCCCACCACGCCGGTTTACGCCCGGCCTGGCTGATTCGCCTCGGCCTCTTTCTCTACGATCATATCGGCGGACGCAAGTTCCTGCCCGGCACTACCTCCGTTAATCTTTTAACCGACGAAACCGGACGACCCCTGAAAAAGAATTTTTCCAAAGGTTTTGAATACTCCGACTGCTGGGTCATGGACAGCCGGCTGGTGGTTCTCAACGCCATGGATGCCGCAGGCAAAGGGGCCGCCATACGAACCCGCACCAGGCTGCTGTCGGCGACCCGGACCGGCAAGGCCTGGACCCTCAACCTTTTAGACAAATCCCGCAACGAAGAATATACCGTTCAGGCCGGCGTTCTCGTCAATGCCTCCGGCCCCTGGCTCGACGAACTGCTCGCCCGCATCTCGCACACGGCCACCAGGGAAAATATCCGCATGGTCAAGGGCAGCCATATCATCGTCCGCAAGATGTTTGACCATGATCGGGCCTATATCTTTCAGAACGAGGATGGCCGGATCATCTTCGCCATTCCCTACGAAAGGGATTTCACTCTCATCGGCACCACCGATGTCGACTTCCACGGCGATCCCGGCGCGGTGGCGATTTCCGAAGAAGAAACCAGCTACCTGTGTCGGGCCGCTTCCGAGTATTTCACCTGCGGGCTCACGCCCGCCGATGTCGTCGGCAGTTTCTCCGGCATCCGCCCGCTTTTTGATGACGGCAAGAGTGATGCCAAGGCGGCGACCCGTGATTATGTGTTAAAACTCGATACCGGCCATGGCGAGGCACCACTCCTGTCCCTTTACGGCGGCAAGATCACCACCTATCGGAAACTTGCCGAGTCGGTGCTGGCAAAACTTTCCCCCTTCCTCCCCGACATGGGTGGAGAATGGACCGAAACCGCCCATCTTCCCGGCGGCAATTTCCGACCTGATGGCTTTAATGCCGAAGTCGACAAGCTCTTGACCCGTTGCCCGATCCTCAACGCCGACCTCGCCAGCCGTCTGATACGAACCTACGGTACCTGCGCCGGGCCCATGACTGCGGCGATCAAGGATCGCCAGGGTCTCGGAAAATGCTTTGCCGACAACCTTTACGGGTTTGAAATTGATTACCTTATCAAAAACGAATGGGCGAAAAATGCCGAGGATGTTCTGTGGCGACGAACGCGGTTGGGGCTTGTTGTAACCACCGAAGAAACCGAGGTACTCAACACCTATATCAAAGAGAAAATATCGGCCGAGGAGAATTAGATGCAGCTTGAGCTTTGCGACTTATGCAAAAAGGTCGGCAACGAATTTCACATAAGCGACGTCAGCCTGACCTTTGCTGCCGGTTCCCTGAATATTCTCCTCGGACCGACCCTCTCCGGTAAAACTTCGCTCATGCGCCTTATGGCCGGACTCGATCAGCCGACCTCCGGCACAGTTCACGTCGATGGCCGGGATGTCACCGGGGTGCCGGTGCAAAAACGCAACGTGGCGATGGTCTACCAGCAGTTCATCAATTATCCGAACCTGACGGTCTTTGAAAATATCGCCTCGCCGCTACGTATCGCAAGAGTTGGGCCCGCGGAAATCAAAGACCGCGTCGCCAAGGTGGCGGCTCTCCTCAAACTCGAAAAATTGCTCGGCCGATCGCCCCAGGAGCTGTCCGGCGGCCAGCAGCAACGGACCGCTCTGGCCAGGGCCCTGGTCAAAGAGGCCGAACTGGTGCTGCTTGACGAACCGCTCGCCAACCTCGATTATAAGCTGCGCGAGGAACTGCGCGAGGAACTGCCGAAGATATTTTCGGCCACCGGCTCGATTTTCGTCTACGCCACCACCGAGCCCTCCGAAGCCCTGCTGCTCGGCGGCAATACCGCTTCCCTGCACAAGGGGAAAGTTACCCAGTTCGGCAAAACCATTGAGGTTTTCTCCCGGCCGCAAAACCTTATCACCGCCCAGACCCTGTCCGATCCGCCGCTCAACCTCCTGCCGGTGACTAAATTGAACAACACCATGCTCTACAAGAGCCATGTCGAGATTCCGGTCCTCGGCCCCCTGCCGAAGCTGCCGGATGCCGATTATACCATCGCTTTCCGGCCGCACCATCTCTACCTGCAGCGCCCGTCTGAAGCAGCAATCGCCGTCAATGCCAAGGTGGTAGTCACCGAAATCACCGGTTCCGAGAGCTATGTGCATGTCGATGTCGCCGGCGTTCGTTGGGTTTTACTTGCGCGCGGCATTCATAACATCGATATCCATGAAACAATTGAGATTTTCATGGATCCCCGGTCATTTTACGTCTTCGACAGAAACAACGCCCTGGTGGTGACACCGGAGGCGATAACCGGGCTATAAGAGGAGAATCCATGGCCAAGGTAACCTTAAAAGAAATTGCCCATTCCTACACCGGGTACTCCGAAAACCCCGACGACTACGCCCTGAAAAAACTCGACCTGACCTGGCGCGACGGCGGCGCCTACGCCCTTCTCGGCCCCTCCGGCTGCGGCAAAACCACCCTGTTAAATATCATCTCCGGCCTACTGATCCCAACCAAAGGCCAGGTGCTGTTTAACGACCAGGATGTCACCCGGCTGCCCACCGAGCAACGCAACATCGCCCAGATTTTCCAGTTTCCGGTGATATACGACACCATGACGGTATTTCAAAATCTCGCCTTTCCCCTGAAAAACCGCGGCCGCACCAAAGAAGAGATCGAGCCGCGAGTCATAGAACTTGCGAAAATGCTCAACCTGGAAAAAGACCTGTATACCAAGGCCCAGCACCTGACCGCCGACGCCAAACAAAAGATATCCCTTGGTCGCGGCCTCATCCGCACGAGTGTCAACGCCATTCTCTTTGACGAGCCGCTCACCGTCATCGATCCGCAGCTTAAATGGCAGTTGCGCTCGCAGCTCAAATTCCTGCATAAAAAGTTCGGCTTCACCATGATCTATGTCACCCATGACCAGACCGAGGCCCTGACCTTTGCCGACGAGGTCATCGTCATGTACGAGGGGGCAATCGTCCAAATCGGCACACCGGAGGCCCTGTTCGAGCGACCGGAACATACCTTTGTCGGCTACTTCATCGGCTCTCCGGGCATGAATATCGTCCCCTGCAGGCTACAGGGCAACCAGGCGATGATCGACGACCATGCACTCGTCCTCGGCAAGACCTACCGAGATATTCCAACAGGCGCCAAGATTGAGATAGGTATCCGCCCGGAATATCTGCGCCTTGCCCCGCCGGGTGGCAAGGGTTTACCGGTGAATATCCAGAAAGTCGATGACATCGGCCGCTACAAGATCGTCCGGGTCGGTCTCAACAACCGGAAGTTCAACGTGGTTATGACCGAGCTGTCAGGGATGACCGGCGACAATGCCAGCCTGGTTTTCAATATGAATCACACCAACATCTATGTCAACGACCATCTTTTTGTAGGAGACCAGCAATGATCGCCAAACAGACTAACCAGAAGGCCTGGTTCATGGTCCTGCCCGTCTTTCTCGTGGTCGCCTTCAGTGCCGTCATCCCGCTTATGACCGTCGTCAACTATTCGGTGCAGGACACCTTCGGCAATAACGTCTTTACCTGGGTGGGCATGGACTGGTTCAAGGACCTCATTCACTCGGAACGTTTTCATGCCGCCTTTCTTAAGCAACTGATGTTTTCCGGTATTATTCTGCTGATCGAAGTACCGCTCGGCATCGTCATTGCTCTCGCCATGCCTAAGAAGGGTTGGGGCGTGCCGGTCTGCCTGATCGGCATGGCCCTGCCGCTGCTCATTCCCTGGAACGTCGTCGGCACCATCTGGCAGATCTTCGGCCGGGTCGATATCGGCCTCCTCGGCCACACGCTCGCCTCGCTTGGCATTCATTATAACTACACCCAAGATCCGGTCGCTGCCTGGATCACCATTATCATCATGGATGTCTGGCACTGGACCAGTCTCGTCGTCCTGCTCTGCTACGCCGGCCTCTGCTCCATCCCCGACGCCTATTACCAGGCGGCGAAAATCGACGGCGCCTCGCGTTTGGCGGTCTTTCGTTATATTCAGCTGCCGAAGATGCAGCGGGTGCTGCTTATCGCCATCCTCCTGCGCTTTATGGACAGTTTCATGATTTATACCGAGCCCTTTGTCATCACCGGCGGTGGCCCCGGCAATTCGACGACCTTTATGTCCATTGATCTGGTGAAGATGGCCGTCGGCCAATTCGACTTAGGTCCTGCCGCCGCCATGTCGCTGGTTTATTTCCTCGTCATTCTCCTGCTTTGCTGGGTCTTTTATACAGTTATGAGCAATGTCGGCGAAGAAAGCTCAAACGGAGGTAAATGATATGCGACTCAAATGGCTAATCCCGGCGATCTACATTTTTTTTCTGCTGTTGCCCATTTACTGGCTGGTCAATATGAGCCTGAAGACCAACGAGGAAATTCTCTCGGTCTTCACCCTTTGGCCGCGCGACCTGACCTTTGCCAACTACAAGGTCATTTTCACCGATGCCTCGTGGTACTCCGGCTATATTAATTCGATGATCTACGTGTCGATCAACGTGGTCATCTCGGTAACCTTTGCCCTGCCCGCCGCCTACGCCTTTTCCCGCTATTCGTTTGTCGGCGACAAGCATCTGTTTTTCTGGCTGCTGACCAACCGCATGGCGCCGCCGGCGGTCTTTGCCCTGCCGTTTTTCCAACTGTATTCGTCGATCGGCCTGTTCGACACCCATATCGCCGTGGCCATTGCCCATTGCCTCTTCAACCTGCCGCTGGCGGTGTGGATCCTTGAGGGTTTTATGTCCGGTATCCCCAAAGAAATCGACGAGACCGCCTTTGTCGACGGTTATTCCTGGCCGCGCTTCTTCGTCAAAATTTTCATCCCCAATATCGCCTCGGGCATCGGCGTAACCGCCTTTTTCTGCTTTATGTTTTCCTGGGTGGAACTGCTCCTCGCCAGGACCCTTACCGCCGTCAACGCCAAACCGATTTCGGCGATCATGACCCGCACCGTCTCGGCATCCGGGCTTGACTGGGGGGTGCTCGCCGCCGCAGGGGTCCTGACTATTCTCCCAGGCGCCCTGGTCATTTATTTTGTCCGCAACCATATCGCCAAGGGCTTTGCCCTCGGTCGCGTATAAGGAGAACGACAATGAATTTCAACTGGATGGCCTGGACGGCGCCGACCGCCACCTTCTTCGGCATCATCTTCTGCCTGCTTGTTATCATGACGGTCTGGGAACTGAAATGCCCCGGCGGCTCCCCGCGCATCGGTATTCTCCGCTTCGAGACCACTAGGGGCGACCGGCTTTTTGTCTCCCTTCTCGGATCGGCCTTTATTCATATATTCTGGCTGGCTCTCTTTGCCGGTCTCAGTCTGTGGTGGGCACTCGCCCTCTCCTGCATCTATGCACTCGCCGTTTTCCGGTGGGTATAATGTTCAAAAGCAACTCAATCAAAAAAGGAGAAAATCAATGATCAAAAAGCTCGTAACGGCAACAGCATTGGCCGCCTTGTTGGCGGGGCCCGCGGTAGCGGGGATGGATGAGGCAAAGAAGTGGGTGGACAGTGAGTTTCAACCCTCAACCCTGGCGAAAGCCGAGCAGATGAAAGAAATGGAGTGGTTCGTAAAAGCCGCAGCACCTTTCAAAGGCATGGAAATCAAGGTGGTTTCCGAGACCATTACCACCCATGAGTACGAATCCAAGACTCTGGCCAAGGCCTTCACGGAAATCACCGGCATCAAGCTCACCCACGACCTGATCGGCGAGGGTGATGTCATCGAAAAACTGCAGACCCAGATGCAATCCAACAAGAATATCTATGACGCCTATATCAACGACTCCGACCTGATCGGCACTCACTTCCGCTATCAGCAGGCAGTACCTCTGACCGACTGGATGGGCGGCGAGGGCAAGGACGTCACCAATCCCGGGCTCGATGTCAACGACTTCATCGGTAAATCCTTCACAACCGGTCCGGACGGTAAACTCTATCAGATCCCCGACCAGCAGTTCGCCAACCTGTACTGGTTCCGTTACGACTGGTTCAAGAAACCTGAGTTACGGGCCAAATTCAAAGAGCTTTACGGCTATGAGCTGGGCGTGCCGGTAAACTGGTCGGCCTATGAAGATATCGCCGAATTTTTCACCGAAAAGGTCAAAGAAATCGACGGCAAGAAGGTCTATGGCCACATGGATTATGGCAAGAAAGACCCATCCCTTGGCTGGCGGTTCACCGATGCCTGGCTGTCGATGGCTGGCGCCGGTGACAAAGGTATTCCGAACGGTTTGCCGGTTGATGAGTGGGGTATCCGGGTTGAAGGTTGTCGTCCGGTCGGCTCCTCCGTTTCCCGCGGCGGTGACACCAACGGCCCCGCCTCCGTTTATGCCCTGACCAAATATATCGACTGGTTGAAGAAATACGCCCCACCCGAGGCCGCCGGCATGACCTTCTCCGAGGCCGGTCCGGTTCCCGCCCAGGGTGCGATTGCCCAGCAGATCTTCTGGTACACCGCTTTTACCGCCGATATGGCCAAACCCGGCACCCCGGTGGTCGACGAGAAGGACAACCCGAAATGGCGTATGGCCCCATCACCACATGGCCCGTACTGGGAAGAAGGGATGAAGCTCGGCTATCAGGACGCCGGTTCCTGGACCCTGATGAAATCCACCCCGGTTGACCGTCGTAAAGCCGCTTGGCTGTATGCCCAGTTCGTCATCTCAAAAAGCGTCAGTTTGAAGAAGACCCATGTCGGTCTCACTCCGATCCGCGAGAGCGATATCTGGCATGCCTCCTTTACCGAACGTGCCCCGAAACTCGGCGGTCTGATCGAATTCTACCGCAGCCCGGCCCGCGTCCAGTGGACCCCGACCGGCACCAACGTTCCTGACTATCCGAAACTTGCCCAGCTGTGGTGGCAGAACGTAGCCGATGCAGTCACCGGCGACAAAACCCCGCAGCAGGCCATGGATTCTTTGGCCGAACAGCAGGACAAGGTCATGGAACGGCTTGAAAAATCCGGTATCCAGGGCGAATGCGGACCAAAACTCAACAAACCGCAGGATCCCTCCTACTGGCTGAACCTGCCGGGCGCTCCCAAGCCGAAGCTGGCCAACGAGAAACCGAAAGGCGAGACCATCGACTATGACGAACTCGTTAAAAGCTGGGCTGCTAAAAAATAAGCCCTAAACCCATAGCGCCCCCAGCGTTTTTTCTGCAGGGGACGTAAGCGTCTTTACAAAAACAGGTTGACGGCTCGGGTCGCAACCTGTTTTTTAGTCCCTTAGAAAATTTGTTCGCATGCTTTTTTGCGAATAAATTTTCTAAGGGACTTATCCCGTTTATCGGGATTGGGGGGTTACATTTGTCCCAAAGCCAACAGCAAAGGAGAACCACTCATGGCGTCGCATATTCTGGCAATCGATCAGGGAACCACCTCCAGCAGGGCCATTGTTTTCAACGATCAGCTTGAGATAGTCGGCGTCGGCCAGCAGGAATTTAGACAGTTTTTCCCGCAATCGGGCAGGGTGGAACATGACCCCGAAGAAATCTGGAGTTCGACGCTTGCCACCTGTCGCATGGCCCTGAAAAAGGCAGGCCTTACGGCCGCAGAAATCACTGTCATCGGCATAACCAACCAGCGGGAAACCACGATCATCTGGGATAGAGAGAGCGGCAAACCGATCTATAACGCCATCGTCTGGCAGGATCGTCGAACCTCCGATTATTGCTCAGAATTGCGAGCAGCAGGCCACGATCCGCTGATCACCGCCAAGACCGGTTTGCTCCTCGATAGCTATTTTTCCGGGACCAAGATCAAGTGGCTTCTCGACCATGTCCCTGGCGTCCGAGACAAGGCTCTGACCGGAAAACTCTGTTTCGGTACAGTTGACAGCTTTTTGCTCTGGCGCCTGACAGGCGGCAAAGAACACGCCACCGATGCCACCAACGCCTCGCGCACCATGCTCTTTAATATCCATGAGAACTGTTGGGACAAAGAGTTGCTGGCGCTACTCGACGTCCCCGTCTCACTCCTGCCCGAGGTGCGCGATTCTTCCGCCGATTTCGGCAGCACTGACCCCAGCCTTTTCGGAGCGGCCATTCCCATCGGCGGTATCGCCGGCGACCAGCAGGCGGCCCTGGTCGGCCAGGCCTGTTTTCAACCGGGAATGATCAAATCGACCTATGGAACCGGCTGCTTCATCGTCCTTAACACCGGCGACCAGGCGGTCGTTTCGAACAACCGGTTGCTCACCACCATCGGCTATCGGCTGGCCGGCAAAACCACCTACGCCCTGGAAGGCTCGATCTTTGTTGCCGGCGCCGCAGTCCAGTGGATGCGTGACGCCATGGGCCTCATCGAGTCGGCATCCGACACCGGCAAACTGGCCGGTGATGCTGACATCAACCAGGATGTCTATCTGGTGCCGGCCTTCACCGGCCTGGGTGCGCCGCACTGGGACGCCGATGCCCGGGGCGCCATCTTCGGTATCACCCGGGCCACCGGCCCCGCCGAGTTATCAAAAGCGGCTCTTGAAGCCGTCTGCTACCAGACCCGCGATCTCCTGGAGGCGATGCGCGGTGATTGGGAGGGTATGGGCGAAACCGTGCTGCGGGTCGACGGCGGCATGGTCGCCTCCAACTTCACCATGCAGTTTCTTGCCGATATCCTCAATGCCCCCGTTGACCGGCCGATGGT
>JBBQVT010000040.1:0-28193 GCA_038211245.1 Desulfobulbales bacterium
TACCTTATCTCCCAAGGCGAAAAAGTTGGTATGGTACTGGTCCGTTTGTACCGTCCGTTTGACTGCAAGGCTATGGTCAATGCCCTGCCGGCAACGGTTGAAAGGATCACCGTCCTTGATCGTACCAAGGAGCCAGGTGCCCCCGGCGACCCACTCTATCTCGATGTCCGAGCTGCCGTCGGTGAAGCCTCCGAGAGCAATGCTACAATTTATCCGCCGGTTATTCTCTCTGGACGATACGGACTCGGCTCGGCGGAATTTACCCCGGCGATGGTTAAGGCCGTCTTCGACAACATGAAATCCATGTCGCCGAAAAACAAATTCTGTGTCGGACCGCATGACGATGTGACCTACTCAAGCCTCAATTTCGACTCTGCATTCAATATCGAAGGCCAGGATGTGTACCGGGCGATGTTCTATGGCCTTGGTTCAGATGGAACCGTCGGCGCCAACAAAAACACCATCAAAATAATCGGCACCGAGACCGACAATTCGGCCCAGGGTTACTTCGTCTATGATTCAAAGAAATCCGGATCGATTACCACCAGTCACCTACGTTTCGGCAAAACCCCGGTTATCGCGCCCTACCTCATCAACAAGGCTAACTTCATCGCCTGCCATAACTTCACCTTCCTCAAGCAAGTAGATATGCTCGGCAACCTGGAAGAGGGCGGCACTTTTCTTTTGACTACCAATTATGACAAGGACACTGTCTGGAACGAGCTTCCCGGCAAGGTACAAAAAGATTTGGTTGCCAAGAATGCCAAGTTCTACATAATCGATGCCGTTTCTCTTGGTCTCGCACTAGGACTGGGTGCCCGCATCAACATGATTATGCAGACCGCCTTCTTCCTCATTTCAGGCATTCTTACCGAGGAACAGGCAATAGCCGCGATCAAAAAGGCCATCTACAAAACTTACGGCAAAAAAGGCGACAAAGTAGTGCAGATGAACTACGGCGCCGTCGATGCAGCGGTAAAAAACATCACCCAGGTTCCGCTCGGCAACAAACTCGATGGCAAGGCGATGCCATCGTCAGTGCCCGACCATGCACCGAAGTTTGTCAAGGAAGTTACTGCCAGGATCATCGAAGGCAACGGTTATAATCTGAAAGTTTCGCAGATTCCAGCAGATGGGACCTGGCCGACCGGCACAACCCAATACGAAAAGCGCAATATTGCTGTTGCCGTTCCAAGGTGGTTGCCGGAAAACTGCATCCAGTGCGGTCAATGCTCCCTGGTTTGCCCACATGCAGCCAACCGTATTAAAATTTTCCCTGAGCAAAAAGGTGCCCCGGCAGCATTTCTTGCCAAAGAGGCCGTAGGCAAAGGCTTCAAAGGCAAGAGTTTTGCTCTGCAGATCTTCACTGAAGACTGCTGTGGTTGCACCCTTTGCGTCAGTGTCTGCCCGGCAAAAACCAAGGCCCTGGAAATGATTCCGAACACTGAAGAACTTCGTCTGGTGCAGGCAAAAAATGTCGAGTTCTTCCTCAGCCTGCCGGAAATCAATCCCGCCGATATCAGCCTCGCCACAGTCAAAGGCAGTCAACTTATGCGACCGCTCTTTGAGTTTTCCGGTGCCTGTGCCGGATGCGGTGAAACCCCGTATGTTAAACTGATCACCCAGATGTTCGGCGACCGGATGTATGTCGGTAACGCCACCGGCTGTTCCTCTATCTACGGCGGCAATCTGCCCACCACCCCTTATTGTAAACGTGGAGATGGGCGCGGGCCGACCTGGGCCAACTCCCTGTTCGAAGATAACGCCGAATTCGCAGCCGGCATGCGGACGACGGTTAACAAACTCGGTCTTCAAGCAGGTGAATTACTCGCAGATGCGGCTGCGTCAGGGCTGGTTGTGCAAAAACTGGCAACGTCGATCCTGAACGCCGACCAAACTACCCAGATGGATATCGAGGCCCAGCGGGTACGCATTGACGAACTCAATGCCGTCCTCGTCAAAAACAGTGGCAGCATTGCTCGGCGACTCCTGCATCTCACCGACTTCCTGGTGAAAAAATCCGTTTGGGCTTTCGGTGGCGATGGCTGGGCCTACGACATCGGTTACGGCGGCGTTGATCATGTCCTTGCCTCCGGCGAGAACGTCAACATTCTTGTTATGGATACCGAGGTATATTCCAACACCGGCGGACAAATGTCCAAATCCACCCCGCGTGCAGCAACTGCCCAGTTTGCGGCAGGCGGCAAGAAGATGCCGAAGAAGAACATGGGCATGATCTTTGCCACCTACGGCAATGTGTACGTGGCCCAGATAAGCATTGGGGCCAATCCGGCCCAAGCCATCAAGGCAATCGCCGAGGCCGAGGCCTATAACGGTCCGTCCCTGGTTATTGCCTATGCGCACTGCATCAACCATGGTATCAACATGGCCCTCGGTCTTGAGCAACAAAAGAAGGCCGTTGCCTGTGGACACTGGCCGCTCTACCGATTTAATCCTGACCTGGAAGCACAGGGCAAGAACCCGCTGACTATCGATTCGAAAGAACCGACCATCAACTTCGAAGAGTATGCGCTCGGCGAAAACCGTTACCGTACTCTCAAACGGGTTAACCCAGCCAACGCCGACCAGCTCCTTGCCGATTCACAGAAGGATGTATTGAAGGGCTGGAAGTTCCTCAAGAGCCTGTCCGTGGCCCTTGAACCGGACACGAAAGAACAGGAATAACAGTACAGCAAACGCCCGCTCAATTCCGACTATTGCGGAATTGAGCGGCACAAAAAAGGCCGAGGGGCATTTGCCCACTCGGCCTTTTTCATGCAACATATTTATTTTGCTTATTTTTTATTGCTTTCGGCTTCTGCCTTTTTCCGCTCAGACTCGGCCTTCAGTTCCTCATATTCCTTGATGGACTGCATGACACTCTCGTCCTGTCGCACTTTTATCTGTGCTACTTTCGCCTTGATCTTCTCCTCGTTGATTTTTAACACCTTGGCACCAAAGAGTGTGGCGGCCAGATATTTAAAGGAAAAAAGCATCAACTCGACATCGTCCTCTTTGATTTTCTTGATGGTTTCCCCATCAATCTCGTAGGTGTCGAGAAAAGAGCTTTCAAAGACGAATTTGCGAAAGGTAGCAATATCCGTAGAGGCCATGAAGAACATCCGCTTTGCCTGTTCCGACAAACTGGCCTGTTGACCGAAGGATTTACGGCGCATAACCAGACGCAACCATTCTTTGTTCATTTCGTCGCGTACATCGACTCCCTGGTCGGCTCGCCATTCACGAATGGTCCATTCCTTGTCCTCCTCAAAACCTTTGCAGTGGTCTTCACGGACTAGAAAGAAAAATTTTTCCTCCTGCGAAGTGTTTTCGTTCCCCAGCGCGTCCCGAGTTCCGCCTTCATGAAAATCAGCCATTCCCACCGGATAGTAGCGGCAGGCTGTCGGCCGATCGGTATACACGGTGCAACCGTCAGGAGTCACAAAGGGACATTTATTGTCATCTTCGCGCAGCTTGATCATTACCCCCGGCATATCAGTATTCTCAAGATATGTCGGCTGGGTAAACTGATGGAGAAATTCATAGGCGGGCAGGCCCAGTCTCTTGGTCAACTGCAGAATATCATAGGGTGTCAGAACAATTTTAATTCCCCCGCAACAGGCGGTAAAACAACGCACCCCTGGATGGCAACGAAATTTCAAGGGACTGTCCAAGGTGAGCTTTCGCGGAACAATGGATGAGGGGTTTTTCTCTTTTCCAAAGATGGTTTTCTCTTTGGTACTTTTACCTTCATTACTCATTACATCACCTAATTGAAAAATTATGTCAGAACCCGCCGAACGGGATAGTTTGTTGCAAACAATCCTGTATAATAAACTTCACTGTCTTTTGTGTAAACCTATTTCACCACCTTGCCCGATAAACGTCTTTGCTGTAACGTCCCCCCTTGAAAAGAACGGTTTAGCGCCCGTGGCACGAATGATTCTCAGGACTTTTCTTATTTGTTGCAGTTTTCACATTTTATGCGTATATGTCTTGATGCTTAATTGTAGTTTTTCCATTTTTATTGCCGGGTAGCCGGTATAAGAGGTTCTTGAAAGCATGAAATTGTTCAGTCGCCCAATAGATTTATCCGGAGTCAGCACTGTTGTTTATCACCTTCCCAATGGCCCTGCTCTTTTTCTGAAGATCGAAGGTATTGAGGAATATCTCGACCTTGAACTCGAACTTGGGCACGTCTGCGACACCTCCGACATTGATGGAGTATTGCACTTTTTCCCCAGAGGAAACGCCTGATTGAGTACTTTCCCCAGCCTGCCGTGCCGATTCGCCCTCGAAAAACTACAAAACTTTAGTACCTGCACGACGTAGTCCGGGATGCGCTACGGCAAAGCTTTGCCGAGGTTGAAATAGTTTATCCTTTCAACACCTTCATCATAGCCTCCCCAAGACTTTTGGCATTAAACGGCTTATGCAGGATGGCATTGACCCCGGCAGTCAACGCCGCTTCGTTGTCTTGGCTCTCATTCTGCGTTGTCACCATGATGATCGGCAAAAGTTTGGCAGCATATTTTTCCCGCACTTTTTCAGCCAGTTGTATACCGGTGATTTCCGGCATATTGAGATCGGTAAGAACCATGAGCGGCTTTTCCGTCTTGAGCCATTCGAGCGCTGAAGCCGGGAACTCGAAAAGCACAGGATCATATCCCAGTTCATGCAAGGTGGCTTTGTAGATATTCAGGATCATCCTGGAGTCATCCACCGCCACAATTTTCGGCCGCACCCCGGTCTCAACGTCCCCGGTAAGTTTCTTGGCAAACTCAGTCTTTCCCGTATCCACAAGAAGCTTATGATAATGATTGCGAATATCTCTGTGGGTATGGGGAAAGTATTCAAGCGCGAGTTTCTCAAAGACTTCATCTTCAGCAAGATTGATAAAAACATTGTCAACCTGGCCGTTAACAATAATCTTGGCAATATGCCTGGCCTCTTTCTCCGGTCCCCGCAAAAGATTCTTTATGCCGGCTCCAAGAATAGAAGAAAAATTTCGGTCAATTGCCCTTGCCGCTGCCATGCAAACATGATCTTCCGGGTCGGTCAAACCGGCAGTGAGCGTATAAGCACCCTTTTTCAGGGGCAGAAGCGCCAGGGCCTCATAAGCAGCAAAGCGGACATTAGCGCTTCTCGGTTCATTGCTGAGCAACTTGCGGATGGGGATGACCGCCGATTCGTCGCCGATGTCACCGAGAACATTGAGGGTATGGATGCGAAAATCCGGATCATCATGGAGAAGGTTTTCAATGAGAAGGGGCACAGCCTTAGGCCCGATCCGCACCAATTCGGCCTTGGCATAGGTCCGCATATGGGCATAGTGGGATCGTATGGTATCATTGAGCTTTTCTAAAGAAATCTGATCTTGAACCGCAGAAAAAATTGACATTATCAGGTAATCGATTTCATTGTCGGTTCCCATTCGCTCAGCAAGTCTATGCATTGCAGTCGGAGTACCTACCTGTCCAAGCGCCTGAATCGCGGCAATAATAAGTTGGCGGTTGGCAGCATAAAGATAATCGGTCAAAGTATTAATCGCATCAGGGTCGCCGATTAAGCCAAGACTCTCGATAATCCAATGAATTTCCGCATCGTCCTCGGATGCGGAAATAAGATCAAGTAAAGCAGGAGTGGCCTCTTCAAGACGCAACTCGCCCGCCACTCGTATGAGTTCTGATTTTTCCGATATTGTCGGAGACGCCAAATATGCAACGAGTTTTTCAGGATAGGCTATGAGAATGGAAAGCAGGGTCTCCCGGATAAGCGGCATTTGTACAGCTACATCTGCCTGATTTTTCAGAAGATAAATATAGAGGGGAACGGAAAAATCGGCGTCTGCTCGAGTCAAAAAGTACATCAGCTTATTCCGAGTTTTCTCATCTACATCGCGCATGTGTGCCAGTACGAGTTGCGCCTTGATAAGGTCTCCGGTTTGAATATTTGCCTGGATCTCCTCAATCATGTCTTGTGGATTGACATCAACCATAATTGCTCCATCATATTTTTGTGACAAGAATTGTCGCCCTTGCCCGGATAAACGGGATACATCCCTTCACGAAAAATTCTTCGTCAAAAGATCAACTAATTTTTAAAAGGGACAAAAAACAGTCACCTACCCTTTAGAAAAATTATCATATCACGGGCAATCAACTTTTGTCTAATATTGCTAAAAAACACTTCCTTGACAATCGACGAAAAAACCTGGCACACGAAAAGGAGAAAGACCGTCCACTCAAGGCACCGGCAACCATTCCGGCCCCATGCGTCGAATAACATTAAAACCTCCGGGTAATACCGTGTTGTTTTTCACACCTACAAAATCGAGAAACACCTGAATTTCGTATGACCTTGAGCCGGCATTGCAGAAAATGATCAACATCTTGTCGAGCGGCAATTCCGAATAGCGGTCACGTACCTGATCATACGGCAGAGACATCCATATGTTCGGCCCAAATTTTTCCACAAACGGTGCTGCCTGCTTTTCATGCCGAACATCAAGCACCTGCCAATCCGGCCGGCTTGCTGGATTGGCCATCCAAACGAAAAATTCTTCCATGCGTATCTGTCGCATCCGCCCGTCGCAGAGATTGTCGGCAACATAGGCTGCGGCGTTGAGCGGATCAATGGCGGCTGAGAAGGGGGGCGAATAGGCCATCTCCACATTGGCCAAGTCATCAATGGTTGCCCCGGCGCAGAGCGCCACAGCAGCAGCATCGATGCGTGCCGACAAGGCGTCGTTAAGTGGCCCGGTACCCTGAAAACCTAAAACCTTTCGGGTCCGCCGATCAAAGAGCAGCTCAAGACAGATAATGTCCTGGCCGGGATAGAAATGCGCGCGGTCCGAGGGCGCGGAAAGTGAAAAATCGGCATCGAAACCTTCCTCTCGCGCAGCTTCCAGACTGAGACCAACGGATCCGATGGATAGCTCAAAGGCCTTGAGAATGAAACTACCGACCCCGCCATTAAAAACCGAGGGCATGCCGGCCATATTGTCGGCGGCAACCCGCCCCTCCTTATTGGCCATACTGCCGAACGGTGCGACAAATCGTTTACCGGAGACAAGATGGGTGATCTCAACGCAGTCGCCAGCTGCATAAATGTTCGGGTCGGAGGTCTGCATCCGGGTATTGACTACAATGCCACCAGTCGTCTGCGACACAAGCAACCCGGCATCCCGGGCAAGCTCTGAGCGTGGCCTGACGCCCACGGCCATAATCACCAGATCGGCTTCCAGGGTTCGCTTACTCGTCCGAACAGCTACTACCTTGCCTTGATCAACGATAATTTCTTCGGCCGCCTCGCCGAGGAACACCTCGACGTTATGATCACGCAGGTGCTTTTGCAAAATAACCGCAAGAGGCCAGTCGATGATGCGCGGCAGAAGTTGTTCCTTGTATTCGACAATAGCCGTTGCAACGCCCCACAGATCGGTAAATGCCTCGGCCATTTCAATGCCGATCGCTCCGCCACCAATGACCACTGCCTTACCTACTTGTCCCTTGGCCATTCTCTCCTTGATAGCAATGGCTTTGTGCAGGTCGCTGATGGTAAAAACTCCGTCGGCATCGCTGCCCGGTATCGAAAGCGATACCGGCTGGCTGCCGGTTGCCAACATCAGGGTATCATAGGCAATTGTATTTTTCTCACCGGTTTTTAAGTCAAGGATCGCAACTGTCTTATTTTTTCTATCAATTGCCAGGGCACGGGTAGAGGTCAGGGTGGTAACCCCTTTGGTTTTCGTGAAAAAATACTCATCTCTGAGCATGTGAAAACTTGTTGAGCGCAGCTCCTTCTCGTCGGCAACATCACCGGAGATGTAGTAGGGAATACCGCAGCCACCATACGAGATAAGACTATCCTGATCTATGATCGTCACCCGGGCATCCGGCATAAGGCGTTTTACTCGACAAGCCGCCTTGGGCCCTGCCGCCACTCCGCCAATTATCACAATTTGTTTACTCATTTTTACACCACCTTGTGTGTTTTTCTAATGTTAAATCTCTGAGCCTCTTGCAAAATGGCCTTTTCGCCCAAACTCTGCGTTATGCTCAAAATTTTATCCTCGGAATAGTAACTATATGCCTGCGGTAAAATTATTCGCATGCCTTGATTTTGAACGAAAATTCTCATTTTGCAAGAGGCTCCTCTGTTACAAACAATAAGGAATATTATTGAAAAAAGAGGAAGTATCACTGTTTTGCTGGAGGAAGGGTAATGATAAAGGTCGTTTCCCGGCCTTCTGTGCTCTGCACCACAACTTCAGCTCCATGATTATCAAGGATATTCTTGGTTATCGCCAAACCGAGCCCCGTGCCCTTGTTTTTATCGCTAAAAAAAGGAAGAAAAATTTGATCAATTTTTTCGGGGGTAATTCCTATCCCATTGTCGATGATTTTGAGCTCTGTAGCCCCATTGGCCATGGCACGCGTACGCACCTGCAAACAGCCATCTTCATGCATTGCCTGGATGGCATTCATGAGAATATTCAAAAGGGCGCGGTAGAAGAGTTCGGTGTCAATATCATTTTCATGAAGATCCGGGGCCAAATCGGCGACCAAATCGATACTCTGACGCTTGAGTTCCGGCGCGATGAAATCCAGCACCTTTTTGACGACCTCATTAACGTTGCCCTGCACAAAATTGGTCTTCGGGGGTCTGGCAAAATCGAGAAATTCGACGACAATGTTATTGAGGCGAACCGTTTCATCGACAACGATTCTCGCCAGATGTTCACTTCCCGGCGCCAATTTGCTGATCCTTTTTTCGAGTATCTCGGCGGTACTGCGAACTATGCCGAGAGGACTTTTGATTTCATGGCTAACTGTTGCTACCATGGTCCCAAGATGGGCAAGCCTTTCTGCCTGATTAAGCTTTTCTTCAAGCCGTAGCCGCTCAAGCGCCCTCCGTTCGATGATCCCCCCAGCCCGTGACACGATAAATCGCAGGACCAGGAACAAAATCGCCATCACACCGCTGGAAACCATGATTATCCTGCCCTGCAGGCGGATAATGTTCGCATAATTTCCGGTTAAGTCCTTTTCTATCTCAATAACCCCCATGATAAGTTCGCCTCCCCCTTCACTCTCCTTTCTGACTTGACGAAAGGGAATGAAGGTCTTCAGCTCACAACTCACTTCAGTGGTTATCCGCATAACGCTGAGGACCGAGCCACTGTAGGTGAATCGCGAATTGGGAATTCCTTTCAAGGCCTTGTAATATTCAACAGCGCCCGCATCCTCCTTACCGACAAGATCGGGCAAGGTGGAATAGGAAATGATGTTTTTACTCGAATCATATATGGTCACCGAATCGATTTTTAATCCCTGGGTGACTCCTTTAACAATGCCGTCGAGGAGTTCAAACTGCTCGGGATTACGCAAGGCGATGCCACCGTAACGGATAACTGCAGGGAGGACAAAGCGTCGGAACACCTGTTGATTAAGATTTTCCGCAAGCAGGAGAGAATATTCTTCATTCTGCTCCAGCATGACCTTGCGGGCATTTTCAGAAATCAACCAGGAGAGGAGGAGGGTGAATACCAGGATGACGGCGAGACTGGAAAAGGAGAAGTACTCTACCAGTTTAAAAGGTTCGAGACCGGCCAAGACCTTTTGTTTTTGTGCCGAGTCAAGGGTCGGAGCGGTCTTTTCTCCTTTAGCCATACCATACTCTTTTCAGATCAGAAACGGCCGGCATTTTTCTGTTTTCGTTTCCGGCATCGTCAGATAGAACGCCGGAAACCCTTCAAATGCCATTCATTGCCTCTAGTCGCGCCAATCAGTTGGCATTTTTACGTAGGTACGTGGGAGTCTCAAGATAATCATCATTCCAGTTCAACGCACTTCCGGGTTTTCCTTCCGGAGGATTGGAAGACCCGAGGTTGTCAAAAGACTCAAAATTTGAACCAGGCAGGCGAGAAACCTGCGGGTGGCGATTCGGCATGGCGGGTGAACCCTTAATCGGTGCCTCCATCTCTTTGACTGGAGTTGGCTTTTTCTTCCGAGTATCGAGAGGAGTGATGGTATCTTTTTTTTCGATCATTGCCCCTACACCCGTTGCAATTACAGTGACATGCAACTCATCACCGAGGGCATCATCATACAGGGCACCGATAACCACCTTGGCATCGTCATCGGCTTTCTCCTGGATCATCGCCGAAGCCTCCATGAATTCCGCCATAGTGAAGGTTTCCTGCGATGCAGAAATATTGATCAACAGGCCTCTGGCACCATCGATCCCGTAATCTTCGAGGAGCTGGTTGTCGATGGCCTTTCTGGCCGCCTCAACTGCGCGATTTTCCCCGGTGGCGGAGCCCGAGCCCATGATCGCCGGACCTACCTCTCGCATGACGGTACGCAGATCGGCAAAATCGGCATTGATCAAACCAGGTACATTAATGAGATCGGTTATTCCCTTAACCGCCTGCAGCAAAACATTGTCCGCCATCGCCAGCATATCAGATAACTTACTGTTTTTCTGCATAATCGACAACAATCGATCATTGGGAACGGTGATAATCGTATCGGCGTATTTTTGCAGCTCCTGCCACCCTTCTTCGGCGTTCCGGGTGCGAAATTTTCCCTCAAAACTGAAGGGTTTGGTGACGACTGCCACGGTTAGAGCTCCAAGTTCCCGGCTCACCTTAGCCACTATCGGGGCGGCCCCTGTTCCCGTGCCTCCCCCCAATCCGGCGGTAACGAAAACCATATCACTGCCTTTCAGGGCGTTTCTAATTTCCTCAAGAGACTCCATCGCAGCCATATTGCCGGTTTCCGGATCTGCACCGGCACCAAGTCCTTTGGTGATACCCGGACCAAGCTGTATGCAGATATCGGCTTTTGACTGATTCAATGACTGCCGGTCAGTATTGGCTGCAATAAACTCGACACCTTGCAGCCTATTAGCTACCATCGTGTTGATAGCATTACCGCCGCCGCCACCGACGCCGATTACTTTCACGACCGCCACGCCTTCTGATTCTGCCATCCTGAACGGCATGTTTACCCCCTGCTCAACTCTTTGGAATCGCAACACCAATATGGTGATAAAACTAGAATATTATCACTACACTATATAGCACCCTGCGGGTGACCCTCAAACAAAAAACGTAACAATCACATGATTTTTTTCAGCCAATCGCGCATCCTGCTGAAAACACCGGTATCTTGTCGGCCCATCTCGCGTTGCTTTTTTCTACCAAAAACCACGAGTCCCGCCGCCGTTGTGCAACGAGGATTATTGAGTTCCTCAACTTTTCCAGTCAACCCGCTGGGATATCCAATCCGAACCGGCAAATCGAAAATCTGTTCCGCGAGCTCAACAATATTGGCCAATAGAGCCGTACCTCCGGTCAGGACCACCCCGCCATTGATCTTATTCTTTTGCCCCGAAGCGATCAATTCTCGATCAAGAATCTCGAGGATTTCGATAACCCTTGCTTCGAGAATATCGACCAACACCTTTTGCGTTACCTTCCGCGGTTCGCGGTCACCAACTGTGGGAACATCGACTACGAAATTCGGTTTTACCACCGAAGAAATCGCTCCACCAAAGTCCTCTTTTAAGCGCTCCGCGTCCTGCAAGGGGGTACGCAGACCGACCGACAGATCGTTCGTGAGATTGTGGCCGCCCAGGCCAATCTCACAGGTGTGGCGGATGGTGCCGTCACAAAAGACCGCCAGATCGGTCGTGCCACCACCGATATCGACAAGGGCGACACCCAGCTCCATTTCATCCTTACTGAGAACCGCAGCGGCCGAGGCAATCGATTCAAGAACCAGTTCCGCAACCTCCAAACCCGCTTTATTACAACATGTTACCAGATTGTGGACGGCACCTATATCAGCCGTCACAATATGCACATTGGTAACCAATCGAACCCCGGTCATGCCTATCGGGTTTTGTATGCCGGTGTGGTCGTCCACCATGTATTCCTGCGGCATTACATGAATGATCCGCTGGTTTTCGGAGATCTTAACGGTTCGCGCAGCAGCGACTACCTCTTCAATATCCGCCTGTTTTATTTCCCGGTTATTGATAGCCAAAATACCAGGACTGTTGAATCCTTTGATGTGATTTCCAGCGATACCAACATACACATATACCGCTCGGAGATCGCAGCCGGCCGACTCCTCAGCAAGAATTACCGCCTGGCGAATGGAGTTAACCGTACTTTCAATATTAACCACCACGCCTTTTTTCAAACCCTTGGAGGGCACGGTACCGACGCCGATAATATCGATGCGATCTTCGAACATTTCGCCGACGACACAGCATATTTTGGTTGTTCCGATGTCAAGACCAACCACCAGTTCTCCTTGCTCGTGCCGATGCGAACCAGTCTTTTTCGGGCTGACAACATCAATTTCGTCGATCACCGCAATTTCTTTCTTTTCATCCATTTCTCTTTTACCCCGAGCCGCTCTCTACCACGAGCACCTTATCATTCAAGTAATCCATCTGGATATATTCAATCTGAGACAGCAGTTCCTTACCGTTTTGTTTCTTATAGAGTGCCCTGAGTACCTGAATTAACTGCGAATATTTAACCTTAGTGTTACCATTTCCAAAAAATATTGGAAATGGGTATTCGACAAGATAGACCACTAATTCACCGGATTTGGTAACATGTAATTCAGAAACTGATTGGGCCGGCAAGTGCGGGTCATTTCCTTGTACCTTACGCAAAAACGTCAAAATCTCAGCCAGCACCTTTTCTTTCACCTGTTGATCGGCAATCTCGGACAAACCGGTAACAACCGGAAAATCGATGTCCGCTCCCGGATTAACTGAAGAAAAAGCGATCCCGTTGGCATCAAGATACTGCAATTGCGTTCCCTCAACACTGGGAGAATGCAGGATGGCTATCGGGGCGTTTTCTTCGATTGCTATTTGAATTTTTGCCGGCCAACTCCTTTTTACTGTTGCCCGAGCTACCCATGGCACTGTGGCAATGCGGGTTTCTATCTGCGAACCCTGAAGGGTGAGAAGGCTTGTTTGATGGGGAACAATTCCCGAAACCACCAGGACCTTCTCTTTGGAAACAGCAGTGCATCCGGTAATTTCTATCTTAGCCACCTTGAACAAAGTAATCGACTGTAGCCCCTGACGTACTCTTTCTCCACCTCCATAAGCCCAAGCGAAAGGCAGTGCCAGGACTATCAGAAACAGCACTGCAAATTTGACATAGCTCTTTTTCCTATTCACCGGCTGGCTGTATTCTTCCGGATAGTCTCTCTTCTTCCCCTGTATTCGTTGCCTTATCTTCGCCAGACGATGAAACCGAGGTTTGTACTGACTTGTCTCGACCGCAGCACCACGTATATGCAAATCGCTTGAAAAACTTGCATAGCCGGGCTTTTTTTTGCGGAATAGCCGGGTCAGAGATTTTTTCAGTTTGGTAAGCAGCATCGTTTTCATTAAATAAAATGTACTTCAGGCTCGAGGCAAACACTACTATCATTTTGCACTCTTTCCTGAACAATTTTCATAAGCCGGAAAACATCAGCAGCAGTTGCGCCACCGGTATTAACCAGAAAATTGCCATGTCGCCAGGAAACCATCGCAGCACCCACCCTCAGCCCCTTCAGTCCGCTGGCATCTATCAGTCTGCCGGCACTGTCACCAGGCGGATTCTTGAAAAAGGACCCGGCGCTGGCATGTTCACTTGGTTGGGTCGCCTTCCTTTTGTCGTGCAACGATTTGCAATAGGCCAGGATTGCCAACCGGTCGCCTCGCTTTAACACCAATTCCACCTCCGCAACAACCGCTTTACCCTGATACACGGCAAACCCTTTCCAGCGTCGATAGGCAAAATCGAGATCGCCAGCGGGCAGAGTGATCTCCCCGTCGGCGGTCACCAGCCTCACACTGCGTAGGACTGAGGCGATATCTCGGCCCCATGCCCCGGCATTCATAATAACCGCCCCGCCTACCGTCCCAGGAATACCGCAGCCAAATTCCAAGCCGGTCAGGCCCCGTTCCGAACAGCGCCGGGAGAGCCTGGCAAAACTGCATCCACCGCCGATTCGCACGATAATCGAACCGTCATCACCGTCCTCCTCGGAAACAGCAGCCAATTCGCCGCCGAGACGAAGAATGACCCCAGGAAATCCTTCATCTCGAACCAGCAGATTGGTACCTTTGCCGATAATCCGCCAGGGAATATCCTCCTCGGCCAAAAACCCAAGAAGCAGTTGCAGCTCCCTGAGATGATCTGCTTGGACCATAGCCTCAGCCGGCCCACCTATGGCAAACGAAGTGTAACTTGACAGGCTACACTGCCATTGCACCGGTTGTGAAACCAGCTCGACAAGTCTTTTTTTCCGCTCAGGATTCACCCCCGCGCCCCGTGCTGTTCTTCAAGCAAACTGAGCAGTGTTTCTCCTACCCTGACAATATTTCCAGCCCCCAAAGTCAATACCAAATCCCCTTTCTTGAGTATCGGCAGCAACTCCGCGGCCATTTCGCCTACTTCCCTGATGTAGCGGGTATTGCGTTGCCCGTGAAGCATGGTGGCCGCGAGCAGACTCTCGCTGGTTACGCCCTCCAGAGGATGCTCACTGGCCGCATAGATATCAGTCATGACCAGGTAGTCGGCCTTGTGAAAACAGGTTTGAAACTCTTTAAAGAGGGCCTTGGTTCGTGAATAGCGGTGCGGCTGGAACAAGACCACTAGCCGTTTCTCCGGCCACGCTTGCTTGATTGCCGTAAGGGTCGCCCGAATTTCCGTAGGATGGTGGCCGTAATCATCGACCACAGTAATGCCGTCGACCTCGCCTTTCTTTTGCATTCGCCGTTGCACCCCGGCAAAGCTTTGCAGAGCTCTTTGAATTTTTGTGAAAGGCAGTTCCAGTTCCAACCCGACACAAACAACGGCCAGGGCATTGTAGACGTTGTGGATGCCCGGTGGCGCGATATGCAGGCTTCCCAACTCACCGGTCCCATTTTTTACGGTAAAATGCACCCGTCCATCTTGCCAGGTAATATTCTCGCCGTAGACATCAGACTGCGGAGTCAATCCGTAGGTGATGATTCTCTTTTTGATGACGGGGAGAATATCGGCAATATTCGGATCATCCAGGCAGATAATTGCCGCACCGTAAAAGGGTATCTTCTCGATGAATTGCAGAAAAGTCTCTTTGATATGGTCAATATCTCGATAATAATCGAGATGTTCAAGATCGATATTGGTAATAACTTCGAGCACCGGCGACAGTTTCAGAAAGGAGCCGTCACTCTCATCGGCCTCGGCTACCAGAAATTCCCCTTCGCCAAGCTTGGCATTGCCGCCGAGGGCATCAACCTTCCCACCGATGACAATAGTCGGATCAAGGCCTGCGCAAGAGAGCATCCAGCTGACCATGGACGTGGTCGAGGTCTTACCATGGCTGCCGGCAATGGCAATGCCGTACTTTTTCAGGCGCATCAATTCGGCAAGCATCTCCGCCCGCATGATGACCGGAATGTTGCTTGCCTTGGCCTTCACCACCTCGGGATTGTCAGTGGAAATGGCCGAGGAAGTCACCACGACACTTGCCCCTTCAACCCATGCGCCGTCGTGTCCCTGATATATGCTGCCCCCCAAGCGGGCAAGATTTTTGGTAATACCGGTGCTGTTGAGGTCGGACCCCGACACTTTATAGCCAAGATTGAGCAATAACTCGGCAATACCGCTCATGCCGATGCCGCCAATCCCGACAAAGTGAATATGTTTGGTTTTTCTATACATCACTTACCCTTTATCTCTATAACCTGTAGACAGCACGCCACAATTTTTTCTGCAGCATCAGGAAAGGCGAGCTTTTTCATGGCGGTGCCCATAGCGAGGAGTTTATCCTCATCACATATCAGTTTTCGGATATTTTCGGCCAGCTTGTTTCCTGTCAACTCATGTTGTCTGAGCACAACCGCCCCACCTCCAGCCGCATAGTGATTGGCATTTTTTTCCTGATGATTGTCGGCGGCGGAAGGGTAGGGAATGAGGATGGCCGGTTTCCCCAGCACAGCAATTTCCGCAAGAGTTGTGGCCCCGGCCCGGGATACCAGCAGGTCGGCCTGATTATAAATCTCTGCCATATCGGTAAAGAATGGCTGAACCAGGAACTCAATCCCTCGATCAGCATACAATTTCTTGATACCCTCAAGGTCCTGCTCTCCGGTTTGGTGAATCACTTGAAGACCCGCGAGGATAGGGTCCGGCAAACTCTGCAATCCCTCCGATACCAGCCTGTTGACGGCCTGGGCACCTTGACTACCACCAAGCACCAGCAGGGATCTCTTGCCGTTTCCACTCAATCTCAGAGGTGAATTCTTGGCCAACTGAAGAATATTTCTCCGCACCGGATTGCCGGTATAGGTGATCTTTTCTTCAGGAAAATCACCGCCGCTTCCAGGTAGGGACAGACACACCCTGTCGACAAAAGAGCCAAGTTTTCGATTCGCCAGCCCCGGCACGGAGTTTTGTTCGTGGATGACCGTCGGAATCCCAAGAATCTTCCCGGCGACCACAACCGGACCGGTGACATATCCCCCGACACCGAGGATAATATTCGGTCGAAAGCGACGAATGATCCCCCCAGCTTGATAAAAAGAGACGGGCAATAGGGTGATAGCCTTGAGAAGTTCCCATGGACTTTTGCCCTTCAAGCCGGAGCAGCGAATATGGTCACTGGCAAAACCATAGACTGCAAGACTTCTCATATCAACTTTCCGCCGTGTGCCGACAAAAAGGACCTGGGTTTCAGGCATCTGCCGCAAAAACTCCTGGGCAGCGGCCACGGCCGGAAAAAGGTGTCCACCCGTTCCACCGCCGGTCAGGAGCAACCGGATATTTGGCAGTTTTCCCATCAATTTTCAGCACTCCCCAAGTTCGTTCTTCCGGGGTGCCTGCAAGCTCAGCACTTCCTTTTTAAATTCATTGCCGCGGTGCCCATAACTGGTAAACATATCAAAACTGGCGCATGCCGGAGAAAGCAACACTACATCACCAGGCTTTGCCATCCCGGCAGCAAGCTCTACCGCTTCGTGCATCGACTTTGCCGGCAAAATTTGCACCACATCGGCCAGGGCCTTCTTGAGTAAACCTGCAGCCTCACCCAGCACCACCAGTTGCCGTACCCGCTCCGAAACCGCATCCCGCAGCAAGCGGTAATCATCACCTTTATCGCGGCCCCCGGCAAGAAGGATAACATTACCGGAAAACTGCTGCAAAGCACCGAGGACTGCGCCGGTGTTGGTGGCTTTCGAATCATTATAGTAGCGTACGCCATTAACTTCAGCAACAAACTCTATCCGGTGCGGCAGCAGGCGAAATTCTCGCAACCCCTGGAGAACCTGTTCAGGTGTGCAGCCGAGCCGGCGGACGGCAAGTATTGCCGCAGCACTGTTTCTCAGCCCGACACTGTTGGCCAGGGCAGTACCGGTAAGTGGATACTCTTCCGTCTTGCAAGATACAGTCAGGCGAATCAACTGGTCTATGATGACTGCCGTGTCATTGTCTCGCAGGCCAAAGGTTTGAACATCGCCCGGCAAATCTGCGGACAATGCACGGCAGAGTAAATCATCGCCGTTAATGACCGCCAGATCACTCTTTTTTTGATGGGCGAAAAGTTGCATCTTCACCCGACCATACTCCTCGAGACTGCCATGTCGGTCGAGATGATCGGGCGTCACGTTCAGTAAGATCCCAACGTCAGGGGCAAAGGTACCGGCACTTTCAAGCTGAAAGCTGGAAACCTCGACGACAACCACATCATACTTTTCAGGAGCACAAAGAAATTCATAAAGAGGGATGCCGATATTGCCGCCGACAAACACCTTCTTCCCCGAAGCCGCCAAAAGCTCGCCGATAAGGGTCGTCACCGTAGTTTTCCCGTTGGTCCCGGTGATCGCGACAACCGGTACGTGCAATTCCCCCGCAGCCACCGCCAGTTCACCGGCCATCTGCACCCCGGCTTTCTGAAGCGATTTGATGATCGGCAAGGCAAGATCCACCCCGGGGCTTACGAGGACAAGATCTGCTTGGCAGAAAAAATCATAGGTATGGCCGCCTGCCTCCCAGATTACCCCGGTTGCCGCGAGAAACTCTCCTTCTTCAGCGACAAACCGCTGCTCCGAGCGATTGTCCGATACCCGCACCTGGGCACCGCAGTGTAAAGCGTATTTCACCGCAGCCCGGCCGGAAATGCCGAGTCCGAAAATTCCAACTTTTGTGCCGGAAGATATCATTTTTGCTTCATTCATCGCAGCTTCAGGGTAGCTATGGCAAACAAGCCGAGAATAATGGAGACAATCCAAAATCGTACGACAACCTTCGGTTCATGCCAGCCTTTCTTTTCAAAATGATGGTGAAAGGGGGCCATGAGAAAAATCCTTTTACCGTTGGTGAGTTTAAAATATCCCACCTGCATGATGACCGACAGCGCCTCCATGACAAAGATTCCGCCGACAATCGCCAGGAGAAATTCCTGTTTGATGAAAATGGCGATGGCACCGAGGGCACCACCAAGGGCAAGGGCGCCGACATCGCCCATGAACATCTGGGCCGGATAGGCATTAAACCAGAGAAAGCCAAGGCATGCCCCGACAATGGTGCCGCAAAATATTGCCAATTCACCGCTTCCCGCAACATAGGGTAACTGCAGGTAATCGGCGAGGACCACATGGCCCGCCAGATAGGAAAATACCAAGTAGACAGCGGCGGTCACCACGGTCGGTCCGGCGGCAAGGCCATCCAGTCCGTCGGTGAGGTTGACTGCATTGGAAGAACCAACAATGACCAGGACGGCAAAAACCACATAAAACCAACCGAGATCAGGACGAAGGTTCTTGAAGAAGGGAAAGCTCAGGTGTCCATCGAAGGCCGGGTGCAAATAGATGGCAATGCCGACAACGGTGGCACCAATGAGCTGTAGAATCAGCTTCCCTTTAGCGCTCAGCCCTTTGGAATTATTTTTCTTTACCTTACGATAATCATCGATAAAGCCAATCATCCCATAAAAAAGGGTGATGAAGATGCCCAGCCACACCAGCATTATATCAAGACGGGCCCACAGCAGTGTTCCGAGGGTAATTGCCGCAATAATCAGCAGCCCACCCATGGTCGGAACCCCTTGTTTGGCAATATGCGTCGCCGGTCCGTCATCACGAATGACTTGGCCGATCTGCAAATAACGCATGGTCCTGATAAACATCGGTCCCAAAATTACCACAATGAGGAAAGCGGTGACTGCCGCGCCAATCGACCTGAAGGTAATATAGCGAAAAACATTTAAAATATTCAGGCTAGTATGGAGGGGATAGAGAAGATGATACAACATAACCGAAGAGACTCATCAGGTAGAGTGTTAAGGATAAAGAAAAAACCGAACGTCTTTCTCAGACGTCTCCCGCAAGGAGTTTTTCCACTATGGTTTCAAACCGTAGACTACGGGATGCCTTTACCAGGATCAGATCATCTTTTCCAAGCTTTTTTGCAGCAACCAAATCTTTTATCCAAGCCACTGCCTCATCTTTATCGGCAAAGGTATGCAGCCTTTCCTGCGGCAGACCGGCTGAGAGTGCTCCCTGCTCCACGTCATGTTTAAATTCACCCACAATTCCGACATGTTCAATGGCCAGTTCGGCAATCAGGCTACCGATCGCCAAGTGCGCCTGCCGGGAGGTTTCACCCAGCTCCCGCATGTCGCCGATTATTGCCACAGCGTTTTTTGCCGCCAACTGCTTGAGGGTTTTCAAACCCGCCGCCATTGAGGCTGGATTGGCGTTATAGGTATCATTCAGTACGGTGAAGCCGAGCTTACTCCGGAGCATCTCCATTCGTTTGGCCGGCGGACGATAATCGCCGAGTCCGGCGGCAATCTCAGCAAGATCTGCTCCGGCTGCGGTGGCAATGGCCGCAGCGGCAAGGGCATTGGCGACGTTATGCTCGCCGGCGGTAAAAAGATGAATGGCCACGGATTGTGCTCGGGAGTGCAGGGTGAAGGTGATTGCCCCACCGACCTCAAAAAAAATGTCGGAAGGCCAGAAATCCGGCTTTGCCTGCATTCGCTCACCGCTTGCTGCAAATGTCAATTTTATCTGCCGGTATTTGCCTATGAGCCGAGAAACCCATGGGTCATCGAGGTTGACGATGAGGGTTGCCGACGGCTTGGTCGCGGCAAAAAGCTCTTCTTTAGCCCGAGCGACCCCCTCGATCGTGCCCAAGCCCTCAAGATGGGCACCGTGAATATTGGTTATGCAGCTGATATCGGGATCGGCTATTGCCGTAAGCCTGAGCAATTCTCCCGGTCGATTCATGCCCAATTCCAGCACCGCCGCCCGATTATTAACAGAAAGGGGCAGGAGGGATAAAGGCAGGCCGATAAGATTATTAAAATTCCCTTGCGTCTTGAGGACGCTGTTATCCGGATGCTCCGACCCGGCTGGCCACTTGCGGGCAAGAATTGCGGCAACCATCTCCTTGACCGTGGTTTTGCCGCAACTGCCGGTGATACCGATAACCTGTTGCTGGCAAATGGTGGCTAACTGTCGGCGCCGATATCCGGCCATATCACCCAGTGCCCGCTGGGTGTCGGCCACAACGATTATGCTGATATCGGAGTCCGACAATGCGGCTGGCAGACGTTCAACAACAAGGCATGATGCGCCGTTTACCACCGCCTGCTCGAGAAAGTCATGGGCATCGTGATTTTCTCCTTTCAAAGCAACAAAGATCCCCCGCATGTTGCGCACTCGACTATCGGTAAGTACCTGGCCCAGTAAGCCCCGGCCCTTGGCACGGGACGATAAGACTCCGCCGACGGCCGTAGCGATGAGCGCATCGGTCCACGATAACAGGGCGTTCTTCGCTTCCATTCGATCATCAAAAAACCGTTTACCCCGGAGGGTCAACTGATAGGTTTCATGACCTTTACCGGCGATGACAATGATATCTTCCGGACCTGCCGCCATGATGGCCTCTTCAATAGCGCTCTTCCGGTCCCTGATAGCCGTATAACCACGTTCTTGCCGACCTCGAAGCGCAAGCCATTGGCTGTTTTTTGCCTCTCCTAAGACCGGGGCGATTCCATCAATGATCTGCGCGACGATTTTGTCCGGTTCCTCGGTTCGAGGATTGTCGTCGGTGACCACAACGACATCGCACAGCCGCGCCGCGATTTGACCCATCAAAGGACGCTTGCCGTTATCCCTGTCACCACCACAACCAAAGACACAGAAAAGCTCGCGGTGCGGCAAAGCCTTGGCGGTCAGCAGTACCTTCTCCAGAGCGTCCGGGGTATGGGCGTAATCGACTAAAACCACTGGACCCCGCGAATCCCAGGCCGACCCGACAAAGACCCTTTCCAGCCTGCCGGGAGCTCCATTCGCTTGACCTAAACATTTGCAGATCAATTTTTCATCAATATCCATTGCCAGACAAAGGCCATAAACGGTAAGGATATTCTCGACATTAAATCTGCCGACCAGCGGACTTGAAAGGGTCTGTACGCCAGAAGGTGTCGCAATGACCAGATCGGTACGATCAAGTCCTGTCGTAAAACTCTCCAGGCGTACCTCGGCCCGGCCATTTTCTCCCCAACCAATAATCCGTTTTCCAGACGTGGCGCACAAATCATGGAGCGGCTGCAGCCAGTTCCAACTCTCACTTTCATCTTTTGGGATCGGCAGCACGGCGGTTCCGTGGGCTTTCAGGTATTCACTGAAGAGTTTCGATTTTGCCTGAAGATAAGCTGCCATATCAATATGATAATCGAGATGATCGCGGGTTAGGTTGGTGAAAGCGGCGGCCTCAAAGACGATCCCTCCAATTCTTGCCTGATCCAAGGCGTGCGACGACACCTCCATAATCACATGATCGACCCCGGCATCGACCATTTCCCCCAGCACCTGTTGCAATATGAAGGCTTCAGGGGTGGTGAACCGGGTGCCGAGTACCTTTTGCACACCGGTTTTTAAGGTATAGCGGTTATTTATTGTACCTACGACTCCGACATTCCAACCGTTTTGCAGAAATATTTGTTCAAGCAGATAGGTGATGGTGGTTTTGCCGTTGGTCCCGGTCACCCCAATGCAGGAAAATTTCTCCGCCGGTCGATGGAAAAAATTGGCAGAGACCACGGCATAGGCAAGACGGCTGTCCGCCACCTCGATAACTACGGCATTGAGACTCTTGAACCGAGTCTCGCTGACTCGCCCCGCTTCACAGAGCAAAGCTCCGCAACCACTTGCTACCGCCATTTCGAGATAATCGTGGCCATCACTTTCAACGCCCGAGAGAGCTACGAAAAGTGCCCCGGAAGAAGCTCTACGGGAGTCGGATGTTATGGTGGTGACCAGTAATTCACCTTCGGACTTTCCACTGGCGCCATGAAATATTCGACACTTCACACCCAAAAGAAGGGCGGCGAGTGTTGGATGCGATTGATGTGACGACATGGGCGATTACCCCGCAAAAAAAATGTGTCCATGGACCGGAGATTTGCCGGAACATTACTTTTTGACCGGCACGCCTTTCGAGAGTTTTTCCGGGACCACGTCTTCACCTTTGTCAAGAATGAGCATACATTCACTTATTCCCTTTAGAGGTGTTCCAGGCGCAGGTTTTTGCGAAACGATCTTTCCTGTCCCCCGAATACTGATCTTCAAAGAGACCCCTTGGAGAAGACGGAGACTTTTTCTGAGACTCTGCCCCTTAAGATCCGGCATTTTTTCGAGCTTAGGAACAGTCTTATCTTTTGCATCCGCGAGTTTTCGAGTTGCAGGAGACTGTTCCTTTTCTCCTTGATAATTACCGTCCTCGGACGATTCCACCTCTACCACATCGGCTACGGTTTTTGCAACCTGCTGCAACACCGAAATTCTCTCAACCTTTTCTTCAACAATTTGTTCAAAAGTCATCGCCTTTTTCAGGTTTTTAGGGTTCGGTCCATCCGCTTCCCGCTCGACCATCACCAGTAAATTCAAATCGTTGCCGCCAGCTGGAATCGTTACCAGCAACAACTCGTTCATCAACAGCTGCCGGCTCGAACCGTTCAGTATGGTTACAGGTATCTCGTCCCGAAAAAAATAGGAATTTGACGTTCCCTGCCGTGCTTGGCTTCGAAAAAGTTCCGTACTATCATAAAAATTAAAAAAGCTCTTGTCACCGGTGCGCACCCCGGACAATTTTTCGTTCTGTAAAATATCCACATCCGGTTGATCCCCGGCATTCTTTTTGACGGCAAAAGGCCTGACAAATTTTCCTTCATTTTGGAGAACGGAAATGGCAGTCAAAATATTAAAGGGCGTTGCATGTTCGGGTACCATTTCAAGAAACGGTGACGGAGGAAGTGCCGGATGTTGATCACTCTCCAACTTTTCCCCCGGCTGCATAGACAGATGGAAATCAGCCAGAGGTTTGTCGTTCAGTCCAAGCCATTCCCACAGCCGCAATTGACTCCCGAGGTTCCCGGTGCCGGACCTTAAACTCCAAGGAAGGCGGATGGGCTCTTGGTTATCCTGACCATGCAGCAACGCAACATCCCGCAAAAAAGCACGAAATTTGTCCGGCAACAGAACAGGCTTAACGAAACTATTACCAAGTACCTCCTGGGAATACTTAGCAAAATTATTGGGATCAAAACCGGGTAACTGGCTCCCCCCGATGATTTCCCCGGTGCGGCCCTCCATAACATACGCTGTTATCCGCCTGACATTGTGTTGCTTTGCTATGTCCTCGACCAATTTGTCGAGTATATCTTGGATCTTCAGGTCAATTGTTAGAACAAGGTCCTGGGGAGAATTGAGGTGCATCGGCTCCTCCTTTTGTCGTTTCCGACTTGCCAGGAGCCGATCGTAATAGTGTTCGATCCCGGTCAGACCTATGCTGTTTTCAGCATACCCGATCAAATGAGCGGCCTGGGCACCGTTGGGATAGAACCGCTTCTCCTGTTTTTGCAAGTACACACCAGACAACCTCTTGCTTTTGATAGCAATTTCCTGCTCAAGGCTAATACCATCGGCAAGCCAAACCCGCAACGGACTACTTTCCAGCTGTTGTTGCAGTTCATTTTCATCGAGTGACAGAATCTCTCCAAGCACTTTCACGGTAGCCGGGATTGATTCCAATTCCTGCTTTCGTGCATACACCGAAACCCTATCAAGGGTCACGGCTATCTGCTTAAGATTTCTGTCATAAATAGTTCCTCTCGGAGAACTTGCGGCGGTCTCAAACGTTGTTGCTGAGCCGATCACTTCACTTATGAAAGAAAGCATCCCGAGGCTCAATCTCTGATCAAGTTGCCAGCCGACCAGTCCAACTCCTACCAAAAACAAAATAAAAATGAAAGTCCGCCTGACCCTCTGTCGATTTTGCACTCTCGGGCGGGACTTTATATGCATAATGTATGAGAAAAGTCGTTGTCAAGAATGTTGGCCAGTGCACTACGGGAAACAGCATAAGAAACCGTAAGCAAAAGGTAAAAATTCGCCCCGATCCTAACTGTTCCTATGCTGTTCCTATGCTATAATGATTTCCCTCTCAGTTAATACGTTCTATCTGGCTAGGTGAAGCTGCGTAGAGTGACAATTTGTCTGCAGCCATTTGGCTTACACGCTCAGGAGCATAAAGACGGGCTTTTTGGGCCAGCAAACCAATATTCTTATCCATAAGCTCGTGACGTTGATTGTCAACAATTGCAAGCGAGCTTTGGACATCCTTTATTTTTCCTGCCAGAAACATGTTTGCCACCAAAATAAAGGGAAGTATAATCAACATTATTCTCCCCACAGCTTTCCACAATACCAGACCGCCTGGTAAATCGAAGAAATCCCGAGACTGCAACTGCTGCCGCACCCCGAGATTGGTAACCGTTCTGAGGTATGAAACGTGGGTAGTATTGTGAAAATTCATGATGCTCCCCCAAGAGTATTTCAATTTCTTTTCTGTGCAACCCTCAACCTCGCGCTACGCGACCTGGCATTGACAGTTGTCTCTGCTGAAGACGGGACAACCGGTTTTCCGGTCAGTACTTCCAACATCTCATTATTTTTAAACTTTCTTTTCACTATCCGATCCTCAAGAGAGTGAAAGGAGATAACACAAAATCTTGCTCCGGGATTGAGAAAAAGGGCGGCGTCATCGAGTATCCCGGCCAGATTTTCCAACTCCGTATTCACAGCAATCCTCAGTGCTTGAAAGACTTTCGTGGCAACATGGATTCTTTTCGGATGAAAACGCTTCGGAACCGCCTTGACAATTATCGAAACCAGCTGCTTGGTGCTGCAAATCCTCTCTTTCTCCCGGTAATTGACGATTGCCGAGGCGATCGGTCGGGCCTGACGCTCTTCACCGTAATAGAAAAAGATATCAGCCAACTCCTGCTCCGAACATGTGGCGAGAATGGCTTGAGCTGACGTCGGGTTTCGGCTATCCATGCGCATATCAAGAGTTTCATCTCGCTGAAAGCTGAAGCCTCGATCTCCCCCCATATCGAGCTGCAGGGACGACATACCGATATCAATCAACAGACCGTCAATCCCCTGGATGCCGGCTTCTTCAAGCCCTATGGCCAATTCCGCAAAATTACGTCTTATGATGGTCAGTCTGCCGGCAAATTCCTGCAACCGTTCGGCGCTGCAAAGAAGGGCGTTGTCATCCCACTCAAAAGCTACAACCTTTCCGTCGGGAGCGGACCGCGACAAGATTTCCGCACTGTGACCTCCCAATCCCAAAGTGCCATCGACATACACCCGACCGGCCTGAGGCTTAAGAAAGTACATGCACTCCTCAAGGAGTACCGAGCGATGAATCTGCTCCGCAGGATTTACCACCGTCACGAGATAATCCCCATCCGCGACAGACTCGCTTCATGCGCCGCAAAGTTGTCACGGGTAGCCTTGGTTTCAGCAGCCCAAGCCTCTTTATCCCAGATCTCAACCCAGTCGAGCATACCGGTTACGGTCACATCCTTGCCCAGCTTCAGATCGTTGCGCAGGTCGGGAGGAATGAGGATGCGTCCCTGTTTGTCGATGGAACATTCGACCACTCCCCCAACCACATATCGAAAAAAACTCGAAACGTTGTTTTCACCGCCCTGCGTTAACAGCTTTGTCTCCAGAGCCTCCCATTCGGGAACCGGATAGGCTCGAAGATGGGTCCCCCAAGGCACCAACATCAGGTTTTCTGAGCTGCTTTGACGCAACACCTCACGGAAACGACTGGGGAAATTCAACCGCCCCTTCGCATCCAAGGTATGTTCCGTCCTGCTCCGAAATCTGTTGTTGATCACCCTCAGCCCCCAAAACTCCCTACCACCGACCACCCACAACCCCCACCCACCCACCTTTCCCCACTACAGACCCATTTATATCATGGTATGGAAAGGTGTCAAGAGAAAATTTCGATTGACTTCAATATGATAAAGAACTCGGACGAAAGACAATAACACACAATATACAGTGCATCGAGATGCAACAAACACTACATGGAGTTGTAATTTAGGTTTTTTGGAGACGGCAACCCAACACACGGAAACTGTCTAACAGCGCACTCAGTAAATATTTACTCGAATCTAAGAATACTTAAGCGAGGGCAGGGAAACAGGAGATTTTTGAGGTGTGGGGAAAGGTGGGGATGGGAATATGAGTGAAAAAACAAAAGGGGCAACTGCAGTCACAGCAGTCGCCCCTTCACTCTTGGCCAAACGACACAACAGCTTATATCTATTCGTTTAATAACTGAGAATAATCCCCTTGATCAGCAAAGCCGTGTTCCGGCCCTGGAAAAGAGCAGGCCTTGACTTCCGCACCATACTCTTCAATGCTCCTTTTAATAATAGGCGACAGGTTACTGAATTTCTTTACAAATTTTGGGATAAATTTGTCAAACATACCCAACAGGTCGTGGGTAACCAGCACCTGCCCGTCACACTGAGGACCCGCACCGATACCGATGGTTGGAATGGCGATAGCCCCGGTAATCACCTGGGCTAAGCCCGACGGAATACATTCCATGACCACAGCAAAGGCCCCTGCCTCTTCCAGGCCCCTGGCCTCCGCCAAGAGTCTCCGGGCAGCATCGAGCCCCTTGCCCTGCACCTTATAGCCCCCTAGTTGCCCGGCAGTCTGGGGTGTCAGGCCGATATGGGCCATGACTGATATCCCGGCATCAACCAAGGCCCGGACGACCCCGCACATCACCAGGCCACCTTCAAGTTTAACCGCGTCGCAACCGGCTTCCTTCATAAAACGCATACCGTTGCAAACGGCGTCCCGTTCACCGGTTTGATAGGCCCCGAAGGGCATGTCACCGACAATAAAGGCGTCGGGTGCCCCGCGACGAACCGCCTTGGCGTGATGGATCATTTCCTCCATGGTTACCGGCACGGTGGAATCATAACCGAGCATCACCATCCCTAAGGAGTCACCGACCAGGAGGATGTCTACCACGCCACAACTGTCCAACAAACGAGCCATTGAGGCGTCGTAGGCGGTGAGCATGGAAATCTTCTTTCCTTCCGTTTTCATTAACCGGATGTCTGCTACTGTTCTGCGCATAACTCTATCCTCTTTCTCAGGGGACCTCATTGTTATCTCTTTTCCATTCCTCGAAAAGAGACTGCTGTGTGGCTGCCTGCCGGGGAACCTTTCGTCCGAAATGTTCATACGCCCTGGCGGTGGCCATTCGACCGCGCGGGGTTCTCTGCAAAAATCCCGACTGAATGAGAAACGGTTCATAAACGTCTTCGAGGGTGTTTTTTTCTTCACAGACCACCGTCGCCAGAGTTTCAAGACCAATGGGGCCACCCTCGAATTTATCAATAATGGTGAGCATCACCCTTCTATCCATATCATCGAGGCCAAACTGATCAACACCGAGAAGATTGAGCGCCTCGTTGGCAACTCTGACATCCACCACCCTATGACCGCCGACTTCGGCAAAATCCCGCACCCGCCGCAGCAGTCGATTGGCAATTCTCGGGGTACCCCGGGAACGCCTGCCCAATTCCAGTGCCCCGGCCGGATCGATGTTCATACCGAGAATCCTCGCCGACCGCTGAACAATGATCACCAGCTCTTCGGGGCTATAAAAGTCAAGGCGCAGAACAACGCCAAAGCGGTCTCGAAGGGGTGGTGTCAGGAGGCCGGTGCGGGTTGTCGCCCCTACCAGGGTGAATTTCGGCAGGTCCATCTTGACCGAC
>JBBQVT010000041.1:0-27774 GCA_038211245.1 Desulfobulbales bacterium
AATAACTATTTTACCATTTCCTGCGTCCCGTTTTACTCTACAACTCCTTGCTCAACCTCTTCGTCTCGCTCTTCGTCACTTCGTTCTTGGGACCGCGGCAAACTACTTGAAGGCAGACTCCTTGTCAACAGGAAAAGATACTCTGAAAAGCATTTAAACAAGTTAAATACACTTCCAGGTCATTTTGCAATATCCTCCTGTGTTTGTTGCAACCTGTAAAGGCAGGTGGCAAGGAGAAATATTACACTCCATGCCAAAAAGTGACTATTAGGTGCCGGGTACTCAAAATTTTGGAAAATTCAGTCCTAGCGCAGATTGCGAATATAATTTTTGGTCAGAGCTGGATGATCTTTAACGGTTTTGTCGAGATCGGCAGGAAGTACCTTGCTCAAATAATCATCTATCTGGGCATAAGTCATCTCCTGTTTAAGGGCTTCTGCAACCTTTGCTATAAAGAGCGTTTGATGCTCATCTTTATCAATATAGGAAAGGATGGCGGATGTGGGAGATTGTCTCAAACAAATTTCAAGTGAATTTAATCGTTCGATAAGGCCTTCAAATTTATATCTGGTCTCGGGTTGTAGGCGTTCAAGGTTTTGAATATTAACAATAATTTCGGTACTTGAACCGGATTGTATCTTTGCGGTAAGGTCGGTAACTAGATCCCTAATTGCACTTTCTGAGTTGTTGCAATTCTTAACTGCCTGGTTCAATTCTTCGATTCTTGTTTTGAGTGATGAATTGTCGACCTGAAAATTCTCAACTTTTTCTTTAAAGAGAATACGTTCCCGCTGCAACTCATTAATTTGGTTGTTCAGTTCCGAATTGTTTTCCTGAAGGCGGATATTTTGCTGTTTCATCCTGCCCTGTTCCTCCAAATCAACAGTTGCAACAGAGACCTTTTTTTCACAGCACGACCATGAATTGCTACAGATCAAGAGGCCTTGAAAGAAGTTTTTTTTTAAGTCCGAGTACATATCTGAGGCCTGTTCCGGTGAAACCATAGCCACAGCGGCGAGAAAGATGCCAATGAGGAGAGCGATACTGATCCCCAGTCCAATTGCGAGACCAACAACAAAGAGGATGGAGTTGCCGATTCCAGCAACAATGGAAAGAATGCCTCCGCCACTGCTTCCGCTTCCAGCGGAGGCGGCTATTGTTGCTAAAACAATGGTACCGGTCAGCAGTGCTGCCGATTGAAGGAGAGGGCCTCGGAATTCATTTTTTTTCATTGTATTCTCCTGAATGCTGGAAAAGTCTTGGGTTGACGGTAGCTTTATACCAATAATAAGATTTTGCTCGCAAAAGGCAACACAAGCCGGCGTCAGAACCGGTTTGCCGGATGCAGACTAAAAAATAACCATCTAACCAACAGTAGTGTCAAGGATTATCTTTACACTAAGATTAAACATTTTTACCCAGAGAAAGGTTTAAATGTTCGATTCGCTTAAGGACAGGAGGATGGCTGTAATGAAGAAAGACCATAAATGGATGGGGCGTGAGGTTTGTGAGATTTGCTTCAGAGAGTTTTTTCAGCCCGGAAATGAGTGGGTGAACCGACCCTGTGGTTTCTGCAGCATATGTGTCGGCAGCAAATTCATGTCGACGGGAAATGAAATGAAAGAGAATGGAGACCACCATATTTATAGGTGAGTAGATAAAACCGAAGAAAACAAGACTGGTGTGGACCGACAGTGTTTCCATGCCAAAGGCACGGGAAAGCTCTTGGTTGTCGAGGAAAAAAGAAAGAAGATAGAACATAACACCGACTTGGAGAATCGAGGCCAGCATATTTTTAGGGATATGTTGCAGTTTGAAGTGCCCCATTTCATGGGCTAACACGGCGAGTATCTCATGGGGCAGAAGTTTTTCAATAAGAGTATCAAAAAATACGATTTTTTTGAATTTTCCGAAACCGGTGAAAAAAGCGTTGACCTTCGAAGACCTTTTCGATCCATCCATGGTGAAAATACCTTGCATTGTAAACAGTTGCTGTTGTGTATAGTTCATAATTTCAGTACGCAATGCGCCGTCTTCTAATGGTGAAAATTTATTGAACATCGGCATGATGAATACCGGAGCAAAAAATTGCAATCCTAAAGAAAAGAGGATGACGCCAAACCAGCAAAACATCCAGCCGTAAGGTCCGGCATGGGTGAAGAACCACAAAACTGATGCGAGAAGAGGGCCGCCAAGGAGGAGCACAAGCAGTGTTCCCTTGAACATATCAAAAATAAAAGTTTGCACCGTTGTCCGGTTGAAGCCAAAACGCTCTTCAATAACAAATGTGCGGTAAATAGAGAAAGGTAGGCCGACTAAAAATGAGAGCAACAAAAACGAACCGATAAAAAGTAGGCCGATGAGCAATTCCTTCTGGGCAAGGCTTCTTGCCCATATATCAATGATATTAAACCCACCAAATACAATAAAGGCAACGGTTATGAGACTTGAAAAACCGGTTTGCACGAGTGATGTATACGTGAGGGCACGCGTGTAATCTTGTGATGTTCGGTAGGTTGAGGGAGTGCAAACATCGGCAAATTCTTGTGGAAGATCTGCGGAGAGAGCACGGATATTGAGAGTTGCTGCTGCCAAGTCAAGGAGGCAGGAAACTAAGATTATCAAAAGGATGGTGAGCAGCCAAATATTCATTTTGCAAAAGGGGTAAGGATCGATAAGAACTGCGAGGTAATCCGGTCCTGTTCAGTTATGGAATTTGGAGACGTGGGAAAAGGTCCTATTGGTAACTTTGGTAAATCTTAGGTCCTTTTTATTGAGAAGGCAAGGGCTACATGACTGCTTGAACAGCTGTTGTCGTAAGTTCGATAAATGTGGATGGTACCACGCCCATTACTATAATTATGAGGATAAGAAGAACAGAGAGAATATTATGCTTTCTGCTTGAGACGATGGTACCCCGATCTTCAGAATCTGTACAAAAGGTAACTCTGACAACGGATAAATAATAATATATGGCGATGGCGGTGTTAAGTGCTGCTAGAATGACCAACAGTATATGGCCTTGCTTGAATGCACCAAGGAGCAAGAGAAACTTGCCGGAAAATCCGACAAAAGGAGGAATGCCGGCGAGCGCAAAAAGTGCAACTGTTAAAGTGATGGCGAGAAGGGGCGCCCGTTTATGGAGTCCGGTAAAATCCTCAATCGCCACATTGCGACCCTGGTCGGAAACCGCGCAAATAACGAGGAAGCAGGCGAGATTCATAAAAACATAACCGATAATATAGTACATCGCTGTAGCATAACCTGTGCTTTCCAATGTAAGCAGGCCGACGAGGACGAAACCTGCATGTGCAATACCGGAAAAGCCCAAGAGTCGCTTAGCATCTTTTTGAACAAGGGCCGAGAGGTTGCCGTAAAACATCGAGAGTAGGGCGCAAACGACAAGAATATTGACTATAACTTCCGTTTCGGCATTGATGAGGGTTACAATACGAATCAGCAGGGCAACAGCTGCCAACTTGGGAACGGCGGCGATAAAGGCGGTGGTTTCATTGGCGGCCCCTTCGTATACATCAGGAACCCAGAAGTGTAGAGGAAAAAGGGCCAATTTGTAAAAAAATCCTGCCAGCACAAGCACAATGGCCACAACTACGGCAGGTTGTGCATAGGTCAAAGTTAACTTATCAGCGATGACAAAAAGCTGAGTCGAGCCCGTAAGACCAAAGATATAACTCATTCCGAAGAGCATGAAACCGGTAGCCATAACCCCAAACAGTAGGTATTTGATACCGGCCTCAACCTGTGAGCCGGTGCAACTCGTGTTGTTTCGTAGCGGCACCATGATGTAGACAGCAAAAGAGGACAGCTCCAAAGATACAAAGATTGCCAGCAGTTCGACACTCGAAACGAGCATCATCAGACCCAACACGGCCATAAATAAAAATAGATAATATTCTGCCCTGATTTTTTCTTTGACACTGACAAGCTGGTCACTAAAGATAAGAACTATCAGCGTTGCAAGGGCAATGAGAAACTTGAAGAGCTGCGAGAAAAAATCGACGCGGTACGCGTGGTAAAAGAGTTCCCCTTCACTTTTTAGACACATCAAGGTGACGAGCACTACAAGGGCGGAAAGGGTAATAGCCATATTTTTAACCTTCGCGCTGCTCGGTTTACCTAAACTGAGGAAGAAAAAGACCAGACCAACTCCTAACAGTGTTAATTCGGGGAGAAATAGCATTGTATTACCCTTACGCGGTCGTTGTTAGTTATAATCTTACTGAAAAAGCGAACCTGCCGCCGCAATCGAATGTGCTCGATGAGCATCAAACTGTTGAAGAAGTTGGGTTACGCTTGTATGCATCAAGTCAATGAAGGGTTGTGGGCCTAAACCGATCCAGAAAACAAAGAAGAGAAACGGCGCAAGAACGACAATTTCACGACTGTTGAGATCTGTTATCCATGATTGATCGGGATTGTTTGTGCCGCCCCAAATAATTTTTTGCAGCATGCGTAGCATATACGCTGCGGCGAGCACTGCACCGGGAATCGAGGCCAGTGCCAGATAAGGAAATTGGTGGAGAGTCGTATTGAATTCAAAGGCCCCGGCGATGATCATGAATTCACCGACAAAGCTGTTTGTTCCTGGAAATCCGAAAGATGACAGCGAGAAAAAGGCAAGAAAGGTAACATAAATCGGCATGTACTTACCCACCCCGGTAGCCGAACGTAATTCCCTGCTGTGGGTTCTCTCATAGATCATGCCGACGCAGAGAAATAACGCTCCGGTGGTTATGCCATGATTGACCATCTGCAGAATTGCCCCTTCTATGCCTCGAATATTCAACACAAAAATACCGAGGGTTACGAAACCCATGTGGCCGACGGAGGAGTAGGCAATAAGCTTTTTCATATCGCTCTGGGCAAGTGCGGTAAAACCGCCATAAATAATGCCGGCAATGGAGAGCCAGAGGACGTAGGGCATGAGGATAATTGTCGCTTCGGGGGTGATGGGTAGAGCAAAACGCAGAAAACCATAGGTACCCATTTTTAACAAAATACTTGCCAGGATCACCGAACCCGCAGTCGGTGCCTCAACATGGGCGGCAGGCAACCAAGTGTGGAAGGGAAACATCGGAACCTTAATTGCGAAGGCGAGAAAGAAAGCCAGAAAAAGATAGATCTGTGCGGTGATGGGATAATCTTGCCACATCATCCCCGGAATAAAGAAGCTGTAGTTGTTGGTTACATAGAGCCAAATGATACCGACCAGCAGGAGGATCGAGCCGGCGAGTGTGTAGAGGAAAAACTTGATCGAGGCATATATTTTTCTTGGGCCGCCCCAGATCCCTATGAGGAGATACATGGGGATGAGCATTGCCTCCCACAATATATAAAAGAGCACTAAATCAAGCGCCACAAAAACACCGATCATCGCCGTTTCCATGATCAGCAGGCAGGCCATAAAGGTTTGTACCCTCGTTTTAATGTAGGACCATGATGCAAGAACGCATAAAGGCATGATAAGGGTGGTAAGAAGAATCAGGAGGATCGAAATGCCGTCAACACCGATTGTATAATTGATATTGAAGGCTTCGATCCAGGTGTGCTGCTCGACGAACTGGAACTTGGCGGTAGTAAGACTGAAACCGGCAATCAAGCGAAGGGAGAGTAAGGCTACAAGACTGGTGATAACCAAAGCGAGGTAGCGGCTCAATTGCTCACTTTTTACGAAAATGAGCAGCAGGGCTCCTGCCAGCGGCAGAAATATGAGCACACTCAGAATGGGGAAGCCGGAGTTCATCAGTAGTTGATCCATTACCAGTGATCCTTGAATTCAATAGGGTTTATAGGCAGACGTAGGAAATGAGAAGAATGGCGGCAAAGGTGACCGAAAAATAAATTGTCTGCTGAATATGCCCCTTCTGTAATACGATGGTAATTCTTCGACCGCAAGCCTGCACACATCTGGCGCTGCCATCAACCACGCCATCGATCCCATGCCAGTCAAACCATGACCAGAATTTGGCAGTGATAATCAGTGAGTAGAGTCCGACAACCCGGTAGGCAGATCCCCAGGCGGTGTCAACCCACTGGATGGGATTCTGAGCGAGCCAGAGGAAACCACGACCAGCCATCCGGTAAAACCAGTCAAGGTCGAGACTGATGGATGCTTTTGCGCCCAATTTGTGTTTGAGGAAAATAAAAGCGAGTGCTGTGAATGCCAGGATTTGCAGAGTTTCACTCAGGTGATAAGCCCCGTAGGGATGGTAGACAACCTCCGGGTTGGGCAGCATATTATAAAGAAATGGAAAATAGCATCCGACCAGAAGGCATAAAAATGCGGCAACAGCCATGGCCATATGCATATTCCAGGGTGGGTCTGTGGCCTTCTCGCGAGTCTCAGTACTGCATCGATCCTCGCCAAAAAAGATCAGGTAGGGCAGGCGCAGTCCAGCGACCAGGAAGGTGCCAATGGATACCATGGTAAGGAGAAAGCCGGCTAACATAAAATGCGACTCAAAACTTGCTGTAATAATCATGGATTTGGAGACGAAACCGGAAAAGAACGGAAAGGCCGAAACGGATATTCCACCGATCACCATAAAGAACAAAGTGTTGGGCATTTTTCGGTAAAGACCGCCAAGGTCTGTAAATTTACTTTTTCCGGTACTGTGAATTACCGCTCCAGCAGCCATAAACAAAAGGCCTTTATAAAGGATGTGGGCGAAGGCGTGGGCACACGTACCATTGATAGCAAGAGCTGTGCCGATTCCGACTCCGGCCACCATGTAACCCACCTGGCTGACAATTTCCCAGCCTAGCAATTTACGAATATCGTTTTCCATCATGGCATAAATAATCCCGTAGATCGCCATGATCACACCCAAGACAATGAGAATTTCAAAACCGGCAAACCCTCGCGCCAGGGTATAAACTGCCGTCTTGGTGGTAAAAGCACACATGAAGACCGATCCGGTAACCGTCGCTTTACTGTATGCATCCGGCAACCAGGAATGCAGCGGCGGTACTGCAGCATTGAGCATCAGGCCAGCCATAATCAACCAGGTAAAAAGTTGGGTGTTCTGTTGATTCAGTTGGACGAAGGAAAGGTCGCCGGTTGCTTGGTAGCGGAGGACGAACCCGAGCAGCAGCAGAACGCCGCCGAAGGTGTGGACAAGGAGATACCGGTATCCGGCGGCAAGGGATCCTTTGTCGGTATTGAACCAGATCAGGAAGGTTGAGGCGAAGGCCATAATTTCCCAGAACAGAAAAAGAACAAGATAATCGCCGCTGTAAATGACTCCGAGGCTACCGGCTACATAGAACCAGGCGGCAATATGCTGCCAGTTATCCCGGACATGAAGACCGTAGACAGTGCCGATGATCGCCATAAGGGCCATGATGAAGCCGAAGATCATTGAGAGATTATCGACCCGGCCAAAGGTGAGGGTCCATTTGTCCATAAAAAGGACAACTCCATGCACACCGGGATGCCAGTTGAGATAGATAACATCTACAAAGGTCAGGAGAGGCACGCTACAGAGATAGAGTTTTCGAAACGGCTCTTTGATACATGGCAGGAGCAGAGCACCACATATCAAGATCAGGGCCGGATGAATGAAACTAGTCGTCATAGTAATCCTCTCGGGTCATGATTCCACTGTTGCCAAACCACTTGGCAAAGAAGATGAGCACAACACAGGCAAGAAGGGTGAAAATCGCCCAGAAACCCGGGATGTGTGCTTCCATCCAGGTATGTGCATGGCTGGTGTCGACACCAATAATGGTCCATACCAGCATGACGGCAATGGCAATGGTGCTGAGCACCTTCACTGTTTGCAGTCGCTCTTGTAGGTAATCGATGAGCTGAGTAATCATCCTGTCACCACCTTCACAAAATGCATCATAAAACCTGGAAAAATCCCAATTATAACAGATATTAAACAAGCAATGAGTATTGGAATCAACATTGCGAGCGGTGCCTCTCTAATTCCCACAAAGGGTTCACCTACGGGGCGTTTGCCAAAAAATGCCTTGTAGGTTATGGGGGCAAAGTAAGCAGCGTTGAGCATGGTACTGGCAATAAGGATAAGGAGTATGCCCATCTGATGTGCCTGCACCGAGCCGACAAGGAGATTCCATTTGGTGATGAAGCCGGCAACCGGCGGAGCGCCGATCATGCTGAGCGAAGCAATGGCAAATGCCCCGAAGGTAAAGGGCATAGTCTTGCCGAGGCCCTCCATTTCCGAGATATTTTTCTTATGCGTTGCCACATAGATGGCACCGGCACAGAAGAACAGGGTGATTTTGGAAAAGCCATGGTTGACGATATGGATCAAGCCGCCTTGAATACCCGGCTCGGTGAGGAGTGCGACACCCATAATGATGTATGATAGTTGGCTGACAGTGGAATAGGCGAGTCGAGCTTTGAGATTATCTTTGGAAAGGGCGATAATCGAGGCGGCAATCACTGTAAAACCAACAAAATAAGCGGTTGGGATACCAAGATTGAGGGCGTGCATGGTATCGGTTCCAAAAACATAGAGCATGACCCGGGTGGTGCAGAAGACACCAACCTTGACTACGGCCACTGCATGGAGCAGGGCGGAGACCGGTGTGGGTGCAACCATTGCTCCCGGCAACCAATGGTGGAAAGGCATTATACCGTTTTTAGCAAAACCGAAAATGCAAAAGATATAGAGCATGATGACCAGCGTCGAGTTGACCCCTTGGGGAAAAATGCCGGTGCTGATTTGCGGGGCAAAATCCAAGGTGCCGGTCAGGACATAAATGAGGATCATCGCCGGCAAAAGAAATGCCTTAGCGGTAGCGGTGAGGTAAACGAGATACTTTCTTCCGCCATTGTAGCCTTCATCATCCTGATGGTGCGCAACCAGAGGATAGGTGCAGACGGAAACAATCTCGTAGAAGAGATACATGGTGAAGAGATTGTCAGAAAAAGCCACCCCTATGGCGCCGAAGATGGCGAGAGCAAAACAGGCATTAAACCGAGTTTGTGCGTGTTCTTTGAGCGTTCGCATGTAACCCATGGAATAAAAAACGGCAATCGTCCACAGTGATGAAGCGACGAGGGCGAAGATCATCGACATCGAATCGGCACGCAACGTCACAGAAACCCCGGGAAGGATGGTAAACATGTGAAATATGAGAGTCTTGCCGTGCCACACCGTCGGCACCATCGAGCCGACAACCAGTAAAAGGAGGAGGGATGAAACGCAAGAAATACCTTCCCTGATGTTCTCTTTGTCGCCCTTGATCATTACCCCAAGTGTACCGATGAGTGGAATGAGCAGAGCTAAAAGCAATTTGTAATCCATTCCCGATGGCTCCATAACTAACCTTTAAGTTGGGCGGTGTCTTCCGCGTCGATCGATTTAAAGTGACCATAGACGGCAATGATAATACTGAGACCGATGGCGGCTTCCGCGGCAGCTATGGCCATAATGAACAGGGTAAAGACTTGGCCGGTTACCGGATCCGGTGCGGTGAATCTGTTGAATGCCATAAAATTAACGGAGGAACCGGCGAGGATGAGTTCTGCCGCGATAAGCATGCCGATCAGGGTGCGACGGGTGACCATGCCGTATATTCCCATGCCGAAAAGCATAGCACCTATGATGAGGTAGGTGTTCAGTGCATTGTAGAGCCCCAAGAGTGACATCAGTTTTCCCTCCCTTCCCGAGCAATCACTAAAGCCCCGAGTATTGCAATAAGTAATACGATGGAAACCAATTCAAAGACCATCGAATAATCGGTGAGAAGCTGCAGACCTATGGCCTTCATAGAACCGTCATTGATCTTATTGTGGACAGCCCACTCTGTTTTCAGCGCAAGAACCGCAAAACCACCGGTAATGAGGGCCGCGGTGATGAAACCGAGCGGACCGGCAAGAATGCTGGTTGGGCCGATCTTTTTGTTTTCTTCGGGGGCTGCAAGCATGATGGCGAAGGAAATGGTAACCGCCACTGCACCGACGTATATGAGGATCTGCATCATTGCTACGAATGGGGAGTTGAGGAAAAAGTACAATCCGGCAACACCAATAAAGCAGACAACTAGGCCGGCGACCGAGCGAACAAGTCTGTCCGAATTGCAAGCGATTAAGCCTCCGACCACGGTGATCAGCACCATTACAAGGAAAACCACCCCAACCAGTCCGTCGACACTGAAAAGGGCGGGGGCAGCAAGGGAAGACGGGTTCATTTATTCCTCTCTTCAAGACGTTTCAGAAGATCAAAGTAGAAATCTTCTTTTCTGGTGCTTGCCAGATTGTAATCTTTGGAAAAATTAATGGCGCCGAAGCTGCAGGACTCAACACAGGACCCGCAGAGTGAGCATTTGGTGAAGTCGAGCATATACTTGGTGAGCACCTTTTTCTTGCCACCTTCCGGTTTTTCACCTGCTAGAGAAATGCAGTCGGAAGGGCAGGCCTTTTCACAAAGGCCACAGACCACACACTGAGGGTTCCCTTCTTCATCCTCGACGAGTTCAATATGGCCTCTATATCTTGCGGACATCGTCAGGGTTTCATAAGGGTAGGAAACGGTAACCGTAGGTTTGAAAAATTCCTTAAAGGTTATTCCCATGCCAATGAACAGGCTCATCAACCCGGTGAAAATTTCAGTAAAGTATGCAACCATCTCAAAACACCTTAATGAGTCCCGCGGTGAACAGCAGGTTGAAAAGGGAAAGCGGAATGAGAATTTTCCAGCTGAGATTCAGAAGGCCGTAAATGGTCGTGCGCGGAAAAGTCCAGCGTATCCATATAAAAGTTGCAATCAGCAGATACAGTTTCAGGATAAACCACCAAACGCCGGGGAGAAGACCAAAGGGGCAGCCCCAGCCGCCGAGGAAGAGAATGGTGGTCATACAGGAGCCAATGACGATATTGGCATATTCTCCCATGAAGAAAAGGCCAAACCCCATGCTGCCGTATTCGGTATGAAAACCAGCGACCAGCTCGCTCTCAGCCTCACCCAGATCAAAAGGTGCCCTATTGGTTTCAGCGAGAGTGCAGATGAAAAATATGAGAAAGGAGAACGGCATAAGAATGTTATGTGAGTTGCCAAGGAGCGGAAAAATATTCCAATGAAGAATCGACCGGCTCTGCTGGTGGACGATTTCAGTGAGATCGGTCGAGCCGGCGATCATGACTACGGTGATGGCGGTGATGAGCATGGGAATCTCATAGGCTACCGCTTGCGATACAGCTCGGACCGAAGACATCATCGAATATTTGTTGCGTGAACTCCAGCCGGCAAAAAGCAGGGACATGCTGCCCATGGAGGCAAAAGCAAAAATCATCAGGATGCCGACATTCATATTTTTGGCAACGATGCTATCACTGAACGGTATTGTCACAAAACTCATGATGGCCGGGAACATGGCAAGCACAGGGGCGGTGATGAACATTATCTTGTCGGCACCGCCGGGGATTGTTAATTGTTTGGCCATCAGCTTGATGCCGTCGAGTGGCGGCTGGAGAAGGCCGAAAGGTCCGTTAATGTTGGGGCCTGGGCGCCTCTGAATGCGTGCCGCACCTCTTCGTTCAGCCCACACCAGGTAGGCAGCATTGAGGGCTGCAAAAGCTATGGCAAGGACAACCGCCACAATGACATTAAAGAGTGTTAATTGCATAGGATTATCCTTTTATCGGTCGATCTCGGGAATAACCAGATCAAGACTTCCCATAAACGCCAGGGCGTCCATGATCATCATACCTCGACACGCTTCATCAAAAAGATGCATATTAGAGTAGGTAGGGGAACGTAATTTCAGTCGATATGGATTTTTTCCACCATCGCTGACTAAGCGGATGCCGAAGCTGCCTCGTGCGGTTTCCACCGCCTGATAATAATCCCCGACTGGAGGCTTGATGAGTTTTGGTTTCTTGTCGGGCATGATCGGACCACCGGGGAGTTTATCAAGACCCTGCTCGACTATGCGCAGAGACTGTTCTATTTCGTCCATACGCACCATGTATCTCGCTAAGGAGTCGCACTCATGGTAAACCGGGACATCGAAATCAAATTCCGGATATACCGAGTACGGTTCATTCTTGCGCACATCAAAGTTGATTCCCGAACCTCTGGCCACTGCACTTGATGCTCCATACTTACGGCACATCTCTTTACTGAGGGGAGCAATGCCTTCCAGCCTTTTACGAAAAATGATATTTCCAGTCACCAAGTTATGGTATTTTTTCATGGATTTTCGCATTCGGGGAATAAACAGTCTGGCTGCGGTGATAAAATCATCATCGACATCGTTACAAAGACCACCGAATCGAAAATAACAGTAGGTTAGACGTGATCCGGTGACTGCCTCAAGCATATCAAGGATATGTTCCCGATCCTGCAGGGCATACATCAGCGGGCTAAAGCCACCGAGGTCCATAACAAAGGCCCCGAACCAGAAGAGATGCGAGGCAATGCGGTTTAACTCGACCATTATCGCCCGGATGTATTCAGCTCTTTCGGGGACGACGATTCCCGATGCCTTCTCAACCAACAACACATGACCATGGCTGTAGCCGAGGGCGCCGAGATAATCCATGCGACTGAGGTTCATGAGGAACTGCGGGTAGGTCTTCAGTTCGCCCATTTTCTCGTGCATACGGTGAATGTAGCCGATAACCGTTTCGGCATTGACGATATATTCCCCGTGCATTTCCATTTTAACCCTTAACACCCCATGCGTTGCAGGGTGCTGGGGACCAACGTTGAGAATAAAGGTCTCGTCCGGTTGGAGCAGTATTGGAGAATTCATGCCTTGAAATCCTTTAAGAGTGGATGAAAATCTGCATCTTCAGGAAGGAGGAGAGGAATGAGGTGGGGATGACCGGCGAATTTGATGCCAAAGAAGTCATGGGTTTCTCGTTCGTGCCAGTTTGCTCCGGGATAAATCGTTGTTATAGTAGGCACTTCCGGCGATTTGCGATCTACTCGGGTACGCAGGACCACGCGGCAAAGATCAAAATCATAGCGGCTGAAATCGTAAACGACTTCCAGTTGATTGTCTTTTATCCAGTCAACGCCAGTTATGCTTTCAATAAAAAATTCCGCTTCATCAAGTAGAGTTACTGCGGTAATCAGTTGCGCCGGGGCAAGTTGGGCGTCGAGGTGATACCCATGGATCGAATATTCTCTTTCCACCACTCCGTCAGTTCGCGGGGGTGTCGGGCTTTTTGCCTTCTTATCTTGGTCTTCACCTACGCTTTCTGCTTCGGCAGGCACTGGCACTGGCACCGGCTCAGGGAAGAGACTCTGAAACGCTAATTTTATCTTTTTACAAATCATTTTCCATGCTCCAAGGGAGGCTACCGGAAACCTTTGTCAGGTGAAAAACGGCTTGTCGGGAGGCTCTGTTCAATTCACGCAGCTTCGGGATTTTTCCATCTTTTCCAGTCCGAAACCAGATGCTCAAGTTCAATTATTCCCTGCAAAAGAGCTTCGGGGCGGGGAGGGCATCCGGGGATATAAACATCAACAGGCAGAAAGACGTCCGCACCGAGAATAATGCTGTATTGACCCTCAAAAGCAAAAGGGCCACCGGAAATGGCACAATTACCAAGTGCCATAACCCATTTTGGTTCGGGCATCTGATCGTAGAGAGTTTTGATGCCCGGCATCATTTTTTTGGTGATGGTACCGGCAACGATCATAACGTCACTTTGCCGGGCCGAAGGACGAAACACCTCGGCGCCAAACCTAGACATATCGAAACGGGCACAGCCGGTTGCCATCATTTCGATAGCGCAACAGGCGATGCCGAAGGTTAAGGGCCAGAAGGAATTGGCCCTGCCTATGTTGATAAGTTTGTCCGCGAGGGCGAATTGAACTACCGACGAAGGAATGTTTTGCGTTCCCACTTAAATACTCCCTTAATCCATGCATAAACTATTGCGAGTGCTAGTATCCCGACAAAAAGGACTATTTCAATAAAGTCGCGTATTGAGGATGCAAATAACCCGGTGTTATAAACAGTAGCTACAGGGAAAAGGAAGAGAACGTCTACATCAAAGGCGAGAAAAATAAGAGCATACAGGTAGAAAACGACACCGTATCGAATCCAGCTGTCTCCAATGGGATCCATGCCACATTCGATAAATTGAAGGGCTTTGTTGCTTAATTGCCGAGTTTGAAGCGGCATGAACAAATATACGATGGCTATAGGGCCGAGGGCAAAAGCTAATCCTCCGAGGGTGAAGGCGGCGATCCAGAGAACATGCTCCTGATACAGAAAAGCACTGAATTGATGTTCCATACGTGATTCCTCGTTGTGCCTGCATTGAAAGATATACAATGCCGCCAAGTTACATCATTACTGGTAAACATACTTTTCATTTTGCTTGTTCGGCAGCTACCTTAAAGAATAGTTTGGTATGTGTCAATAACAAATTCATTGGCGATACCCCCCATTGTATGTTTTATGTGACTTGCTATTGGTTTGAAATGTTTGATTAAAAAAGGTGCTTGTTAATATCAACAAAAATGATATATTGCGAGAGCCGCGAAAACTATCAAAAATCAAAACTATAAATAATGCAGAGTCGTTGTTTGGAGATGCTTTATGTCTATTACCCTAAGACAATTAGAAATCTTTGTTGCCGTTGCCGAGACAGCTCAGGTAACAAAAGCCAGTAAAAAGCTCTTCGTCACCCAATCTGCGGTGAGTATGGCCCTGGCGGAGCTCGAGAATCAGCTTGGTGGATCGCTTTTTGACAGGCATGGGCGGAGTCTGTTGCTCAACGCTCGGGGAAGATTTCTTCTGCCGCTTTCCAAAGATATAATTTGCCAGGTAGGAAATATCGAAACTATCATGTCAGAGCGCAATGACAAACTCGATGGCCGTATCGAAGTAGTTGCCAGCACGACACTGGGAAATTACATTTTACCTTATCTTATAGGGGCGTTTAAACGTGTCCATCCAAATGTACATGTCAATATGTTGGTGTATAATACGAGACACGCAGAACAACTCGTGCTGGACAAGGAAATGGATATAGGATTTGTCGAGGGTCCGCTCTCAGGCAGTGCTGAAATCCTTTCGCGCCCTTGGTTTGAAGACGAGTTGCTCGTTCTCTGTGGTCCTACGGATCCACTTGCCCATAACGAGGTGTTCGATATAAACCGTGATCTCAAGGGCAAGAAATGGATTATGCGGGAAAGCGGATCGGGTACCGCAGCCACCATCAGGGAGCGCTTCGGTAAATATATGGATGAGGTGCATGTGGTAATGGAGATGGGGCACCCGGAAGCAGTGAAACGGGCTGTTGAGTCAGGTGCGGGCATTACCTGTCTTTCGGCGCTTTGTATCTGTCGAGAAGCAGAAAACGGCTGGTTGAAGGGGCTGAAAATCGAAGGATTGGATATGAAAAGGCAACTGAAAATCATCCAGAGACAAGACACCGTGATCAGTGAAGCACTCACGGAATTTCTCGCTTTCTGTGATGTTATGTCGATTTGCGATGATTCTCGGGTTTGCCTCTCTTCCCCTTGGAAGTTACAATCCCTTTTGGCCAGGCACTCAGCGCTCAAAAAAACTAATTAATTATTCCTTTGCGCTGAACGTCAGTAGAATACCTTCTTCAAGCATAAGCCATGCGCCGGTGCAGTAGGTCCGGCCATGGTCCTGTCTTTGGCTGCGAGTATCGCGGCAAATTCCTGTGCTGTCATCTTCCCTCTCCCCGCCTCAAGCATGGTTCCAACAAGATTTCGGATCATATTCCGCAAAAATCCGTCCCCTTTAAATTGCAGAGAGAGCAGCTCATTACTGTTTTCAATCAGCACTGTCTCTTCGATTGTTCGAACCGCACCGCGACCTGAGCAAGCATTCTTGTCCCGTGAACCGCTGTTTTCAAAGGAAGAAAAATCTTGGGTTCCCAGTATTATGGCAAGGCATTGGCGAATGGTTAATAAATCAAGGGAACAGAGGACGTGCAAGGTGTGGAGGCGCAATCGAGGAGGGTGTATCCTGCCGTTGTAGACATCATACTGGTACAGCTTGCCGATTGCTGAAAAACGAGCGTGGAAGGAGGTATCAACCTCTTCAGCATGGAATATTCTAATGGCATTCGGGAGCATGGCATTCAGGCCACGCAAAAAATCCTCACAGTGGATCGCTGAAGCGGTGTGGAAATGTGCAACCATGCCATCGGCATGAACGCCTGCATCGGTTCGGCCGGCACCATTCAACAGGATTTCCTCGTTGGTCATTCGGGCAAGGAGACTTTCGATTTCACCCTGGATGGTGCGGCTGTTATTTTGGCGTTGCCAGCCACTAAATTCAGTGCCGTCGTAGCCGATCAGCAGTTTAATATTTCGTGCTTCTAGAGACATACCGGGAGAGGGTTGGAAAGATATAGGCGCGGGTTAGGGAAAGAGCGGGACGATACCAAGGCCGGCGGTTTCTGCAAATCCACACATGATATTCATATTCTGTACCGCTTGCCCGGATGCGCCCTTAACGATGTTATCAATTGCCGACATGACAATTATTCGATTGGTCGCCGGGTCTATTTTAAATGAAATATCACAAAAATTGGAGCCCCTGACAAATGGCGTTGCCGGAAACACATCATCTTCCAACAATCGGATGAAAGGTTCGTCGCCATACTGTCCTTGATAGAGCTCATTGATAGCCTTTTGGTTAAAACCGGGCGTTAGAGAAGCATAAATGGTGCTGAGGATACCCCTGGCAATGGGGAGGAGGTGCGGGGTAAAGGTGACACTTACCGCTCGTTGGGCAAGTACGCTCAACTCTTGTTCAATCTCCGGGGTATGCCGATGGGCTCTGCCGACTTTATAAGGCCGGAACCCGTCATGGACTTCACAGAACAGATTTCCGGTCTGGGCAGTTCGCCCGGCACCCGACGTTCCCGATTTGCAATCGGCGATGATGGATTGTGGTTGTATTGCCCCTGCCTTCAAAAGCGGGGCGAGGCCGAGGATAATGGAGGTAGGGTAGCACCCCGGGTTGGCAACCAATCTGCATCCGGCTATGGTCTGTCGATAGAGTTCAGGCAGGCCATAGACAGCTTCTTTCAGCAGCTGACTTGAGGAATGCGGCTGATACCACTGTTCATACACCGCGACATCGCGCAGCCGAAAGTCGGCGGAGAGATCGATGACTTTTTTGCCGGCAGCAAGGAGGACCGGCACGAGATCCATCGCCGTTTTATGCGGTACGGCTGTGAAAAAAAGATCGGCCTTTTGACTGAGTTCGTCAACAGACGGGTTCTCACAGAGTATGTTCACCTTCCCTCTGAGGTTTTGAAAAATATCCGAGAGGTGACGGCCGGCATATTGTCGGGAGGTTGCTACTGTTATCTCGACCTCAGGATGGTTGCAGAGTATCCTGGCAAGCTCCACGCCGGTATATCCCGACGCCCCGATGATTCCCGCTCTAAGCATAGTGAGAATTCTCCCTGGAAAAATAATAGTTCCGGTGAAGCCGGCAAGAAAGCAAAAAAGGGGAATGACAGTTGAACCGTCATTCCCCTCAAGATATAAATCTCGTACCTACAGTTTTCCGCTTTTACCGAACCAGCTTGGAAAAAAGCAGAAATGGCTCGATAAATCTTAGCGTTTCGAGAATTGGAACTTGGCTCGGGCGCCTTTCTGACCGTATTTTTTCCGTTCTTTCTCTCGGGGATCACGGGTAATCAGCCCAGACTGTTTCAACGGAAGTCTAACCTCGGGATTCGTCTCAAGCAAAGCTTTGGAAATACCGTGGGCCAAGGCATCGGCCTGCGCCGATTTCCCACCGCCACGCAAAGTGGCGATCACGTCATATTGCTCAATGGTCTCGGTTACTTTGAAAGGCTTGACAATTCTCTGGTTTTTGAAAATCTGACCAAAATAGGCATCGGCTTCCATCTTGTTGACGATCATCTTGCCGGTTCCAGGTGTGAGCCAAACCCTGGCAACGGCGGTTTTTCTTTTTCCGGTTGCATAAAAACGATCTTGAGCCATAATTATTTCTCCAAGATTAAATATCTAATTCAGCAGGCTGTTGTGCCGCATGAGGATGATTTGTTCCACTATAGATTTTCAGCTTTTTGAGTTGAGCGCGGCCAAGTTTGTTTTTCGGCAGCATTCCCCGTACAGCGTGCATGATCAGGTCGGTCGGGTGTTTGACGAGAAGATCTTTGGCAGAAGTTTCCTTCAGGCCACCCATGTAACCGGTATGACGGTAGTATTTTTTATCATCAAGCTTATTGCCGGTAAGTGCAATTTTTTCAGCGTTGGTAACAATTATGAAATCACCATTATCAATAAAGGCAGAAAAAGTCGGCTTATGTTTGCCGCGCAGCCGATTTGCAATCTCAGAAGCCAGACGGCCGAGAATCTTGTTCTCCGCGTCGACAACGTACCACTTTTTTTCGATCTCGTTGACTGGGGCAAGATAGGTTTTCATTATATCCCTCGAATGGTCGATCTTTTAATAAAAAAAGGTCCGAACAGTGTCGAACCTTTTATTCTTTATAGTGGAGCGGGAAACGAGATTCGAACTCGCGACTTCAACCTTGGCAAGGTTGCACTCTACCACTGAGTTATTCCCGCTTGTTCTGTTTACCTATATCAAAACTGGGGTGTTTATACAAGGTCTGTAACCGAGTGTCAATTAAAAAATGATTGAGCTAAGTTTTCCACTATAATTGTTTTCTTCTCAACTGTCACGAAAAAATAGAGAAGGATTTGTTTGTTTCGGGTATGCTACTTTACTCATTGAAATCTTCCTTCAAGCCTCCCATGTTTGTATAATGTTTGTATTTTATCGTATTGAAGCCGGAAATTTCAGTCTTTTCATCTTACCGACCATAAAATTATGAAACATGCGACAGCAACAAGAAAGGCTGTTATTACCCGTAAAACCGGGGAAACAGATATAGAACTGGGGCTTGATCTCGACGGAACCGGGGTAAATGCCATACAAACCGGGGTTTCCTTTCTTGACCATATGCTGACTCTCTTTACTGTTCACGGTTTTTTTGACTTGTCCATCCGCGCCAAAGGCGATACCGAAGTGGATGATCATCACTCCGTCGAGGATATCGGGATCTGCCTCGGCAAGGCTATCGCCGAAGCCCTTTCCGATAAAGGGGGGATAGCTCGGTACGGCAGTTGCTATTTGCCGATGGATGAAACCCTTGCCCGTGTAGTTGTGGATATCTCCAACCGTCCGTTTCTTCACTATGGGGTGGTGGTTGCCGAGCAAAAAATCGGTTCATTCGACACGATCCTGGCTAAGGAATTTTTTCGTGCCGTTATGCAGCATGCTGGTCTGACTTTGCACATTGATCTCTTGCATGGAGAAAATGGCCATCATATAATAGAAGCTATTTTTAAAGGTTTTGGTCGTTCCTTGAAAATGGCGGTGACCCGGATAGCGATACCGGGACCACTCTCATCCAAATGATGTTTGTAAATAATTCATCGAGAAGTGTGCAGATAAAGGGCATAATTACTCAATCTAAAGGTGATTTTGTGAGAAGATTATCGAAAATGTTAGCAGTTTGCAGTGTATCAATCGTTTTCCTCGCGTCGTGTTCGGCTAATATCGGCGATGGAAACCAAAGTCAGGCATCTCTCAAAACACTCTCCTGCATAGCTGTGTTGCCGGCCGGAACAACTGTCGATAAAGATGAAACTGTCAGCTACGACCACGCACGTTCTTTGGAAAATGGAGCAGCATTTGTCACTGGCATCATGGCCCGTGAGCTGAGCGGCAACACTAAGGCACGTGTAGTCAGCGTCGGTCAAGAGGCAGCTCTTTCTCCGGAAGTCTCCGGCGGTTTGTTCGGAATGGTCTCAGCCATTGGTAAAAAGGTTGGCTGTGACGGGGTACTGGTGACAACGGTCCGGCGTTTCAAGCAGCGAGTGGGGACTGAGTATGCCTCCGATGATCCGGCATCAGCCGACCTCCATATGGCGCTGGTACATGCCGCCAGCGGTGCCGTTCTCTGGACGGCTGACTTTCGAGAGACACAGGAATCCTTGCTCGACAATGTTTTATCCTTTGAGAAAATGCAAAATCGGGGTTTTAAGTGGGTCAGTGTCGAGCAATTGGTGGAACAAGGCATTAGCGAACGTCTGGCAACCTGCCCCTACCTGAAATAGCGGTTCTCACTTTCGGTTCCTGAAGAGTCTGCGGTTGATGCCGCAGACTGATTGTTTGTCTCCGCCTTTCTTGAAAACCTCGTTTGCATTCTTCCTTCTTTCCTGCATACTGTCACAGATGAAGACTGGTTACCGGTTACCCGCTCGGCTGAGCCGAAAAATCGGCCGGGCAATGCATGATTATTCAATGTTTTCTGCTGGAGACAACGTTTTGGTTGCTGTTTCCGGTGGGGTGGACAGTCTTGTCTTGTCCGGTGTGCTGAGCATGTGGCAAAAAAAGGCGCCAATCCGTTTCAACCTCGCTGCCCATCATATCGATCACGGATTCTGGCGAAGGGATGCGGCGATGTCGGCTCCTGCCACTGCCATAGGTCGGCAACTGCTGCCCTTTGGGCTCACATTGGAAATAATTGTTGAGCGCCGGATCTGCGAGGAGGCAAGGACCTGCTTTCTCTGCGCTCGCAACCGACGCAGCCAGCTCTTCGATCTTGCCAGGGAGCAGGGGTACAATAAAATAGCCCTGGGCCATCATAAGGACGATCTCATCGAAACCTTTTTCCTCAATGCTATTTACAGCGGTAATATTTCGACCATGGTTCCTCGACAGGATCTCTTTGGTGGCACTTTGGCTATTGTTCGGCCAATGGCCTATCTTGAAAAAACCGACGTGGAACAAATCGCCGGTGATTTGCAACTCCAACCGGTAAAAAACCTCTGTCCTTTATCAGAGGACACCAGGCGAGAAAAGGTTCGCAGCCTGCTGCAAAGATTCTATGAAGATGAGCCTACAGCAAAAAGCTCGGTATTTGCCGCACTTTCCAATGTTCGCCGGGAATATCTGTTATGAAAACGGAAGTTGACTGTCTCCCCTGTTTCGTGCGGCAATCGTTGCAGGTGGCACGGAATGCAGAATGTTCGCCTGCATTACAGCTCCGTGTGGTCCAAAAAATTGCGGCAATCGTCGCAAGCCTTGATACGCACCTCAGTCCACCGGCCAACGCAGGTTCTATCTACCAAGCCATTGCCGAAATTACCGGCTGCGAGGATCCTTACCGACGGTTGAAAACCATAAGCAATGCAGAGGCCATAAAGACCGTACCGATACTTCGTCGAGAGATTGAGGCTTCAGCGTCGCCCTTGCCATTGGCCTTGCGCTTTGTTATTGCCGGCAATTGCATCGATTACGGGGCATTTGCCGGCGTTGATATCATGGCTGCGCTGGACAAGTGTCGGACCAGCCCTTTTGCGGTCGATCACATCGCCCGTCTCCGCGACCGTATCGTTTCCTTGAAAAAAGGTGCAGTGCTGCTTTATCTTACCGATAACAGCGGTGAAATTGTCTATGATATTCTGTTGATAGAATATCTCTTCCGGCGTGGCTTTTGCATTATCATTGCAGTGAAGGACGGGCCCATTATCAACGACGCCCTCTTGGAAGATGCCCTTGCCGCAGGTCTTGACAGATTTGGCCGGATCATTTCCAATGGCTCGAGGTGCCCGGGCACGGTCCTCGATCAATGCTCGGTTGAATTTCGCCAAATATTTGCCTCGGCGGACTTGGTTATTTCCAAAGGTCAGGGTAATTTTGAAAGCTTATCTGAAGTTGATCGGGAGATCTTTTTTCTCCTGATGCTTAAATGCGGGGTAGCTGCCAGGCACATGGCGGAACTCGCCGGTGTCGATGTTGTCCATTTGCCCGGGCAAGGTGAAATGGCGGTGTATTGTTCGAAAAATTCAAGGTGAATGGTTATGAAGACACGTATCAAAAATATCCTGCGCGAAAAGCCGGTGGGCGAGATTGTCACCATTACCGGCTGGGTGCGAACCCGAAGAGATACCGGCGGATTTTCTTTCATTGAGGTGAGTGACGGCTCGTGCCTTGCCAACCTGCAAATCATTGCCGATGAGAGGCTCGATAATTATGAATCCGAGATAAAACAGTTATCAACCGGGGCAAGTGTCGTTATCGAGGGGGAACTAAAGGCATCCCCGGCCAAGGGCCAGGAGGTTGAGGTACATGCCGCAAAAATTGCCGTCGTCGGCAAGGCCGATCCGGAGACCTATCCTCTGCAAAAAAAGCGGCATTCATTCGAATTTCTTCGTGAAATCAGTCACCTTCGGCCAAGAACCAATGCTCTTGGGGCGGTCAGCCGAGTCCGGTCACGGCTTTCTTACGCGGTGCATCAATTTTTTCAAGATCGTGGCTTTATCCAGGTCCATACACCGATAATCACCACCAGCGACTGTGAAGGTGCCGGGGAGATGTTCCAGGTGACCACCGGCAAACAGGGCAATGACCAGCATTTCTTTGGTAGGCCGGCCGGCCTTACCGTCAGTGGCCAACTTCAGGCCGAGGTGTACGCCCTGGCGCTGGGCGATGTCTATACCTTCGGTCCGACATTTCGCGCCGAGAAGTCAAATACCTCGCGGCATCTGGCCGAATTCTGGATGATCGAGCCGGAGATGGCTTTTTGTGACCTGCGTGGCAATATGCAGATAGCCGAGGAGATGCTCAAATATCTTTTAACCGATGCCATGACCCATTGTCCCGAAGACATGGAGCTTTTCGACAAATTTATCGAAAAAGGCCTGCTGCAGAAACTCAAGGGAGTCACCGAGCAGGAATTTGCCCATATCAGCTATACCGAGGCGGTGGAGCGTCTGAAAAAGGCCAAGAAACAGTTTGAATTCCCGGTCGAATGGGGCCTTGATCTGCAATCGGAACACGAACGCTACCTGACAGAGGAGGTGTTCAAGCGACCGCTGACGGTTACCGATTACCCGGCGGCCATTAAGCCTTTTTACATGCGGGTGGCTGATGACGGCAAGACGGTGGCGGCTATGGATATCCTCGTCCCGGGGATCGGCGAGATTGTCGGCGGCAGCCAGCGCGAGGAACGCTACGATGTCCTCGCCGGCCGGATGAGTGCGGCCGGGATTACTCTTGCCGACTATCAGTGGTATCTTGATCTTCGCCTTTACGGTTCCGTGCCCCATTCCGGTTTTGGCCTTGGTTTTGAGCGGCTCATTCAGTTCGTTACCGGCATGACCAATATCCGTGAGGCTATTGCTTTTCCGCGGACGCCGGGTTTTGCGCCGTGTTGATGGAGGGAGAAAGCTTTGAGTAAAGGCCCGGGCGTACAGAAGATGTTTGATGCCATCGCCGGTCGCTATGATTTGATGAACCGGGTCATGACCTTGGGGCAGGACCAGCAGTGGCGTAAGTTTGTGGTCAGGGCCGCAGGTAATCCGGGTCGGGGCCGCACCCTCGATCTGGCCACCGGAACCGGGGATATTGCGGCACTGATGTCTGCAACCTATACCCAAGCCAGGGTAGTAGGCGGTGATTTCTCCTTGAACATGCTGAAGGAGGCGAAGAAGCGATTTGCCGATAAAAATATCCTCTGGCATGCCTGTGATGCCAACTGTCTGCCTTTTGCCGACGGGAGCTTTGCCTCGGTGACCTTTGGATATCTATTGCGCAACGTCGATGACGCTGGGCAGGTTCTTCGGGAAGTCCATCGGGTACTGAAGCCGGGCGGTAAAGTCGTCTGCCTCGACACCACACCACCGGCGAAAAACCTCCTGTATCCCCTGGTACGCTGCTATTTTCGCTTTGGTATTCCTGCGATGGGGAAATTGCTTGCTGATGATGCGGCCGCCTATGCCTACCTGACCGGCTCAACAATGGATTTTTATAATGCTGCCGCTTTGGCTGAAGTGTTTGAGGGTGCCGGGTTTACCCGGGTTGGGTATAAGAAATTCATGCTTGGCACCATCGGGGTGCATTGGGGTGAAAAACCCTGAACGGAGAAATCCCGCATCTCCGCTCTCCGAAGCAGATATCATTAAATATTACAGCCTTTCCAACTCGGCTACCGATCGACAGTAGAAGATAGAGGAGGCCTCTCGTTGGTAACAGTTTGGCCGATTTCCTTTTAGCGCATATCCGGTGAGAGCCGGGCCGAGGCTCCCGGAAGGATCAAAGACCACTATGTCAGAGGTCTTCTGGGTGCTAGTCAGATCATCCAGGATGGCCGCCAGGGTTCCTCCTTCTTTTTGGGTAATCGCATCAAAGCGAATAAAGGCCGGCTGGAATTTTTCCCGGACGCGCCTTTGCAGTTCAGCGCCCTGGGTTTCTTCTACCTCCTTGCTGCCGATTATCGCCGCCGATCGGGAAATTTCTTTCTCTACCTTGATAACATCGCCCACCCGGATGGTTCCGCCCTTCTGGATGACCGCAAAAATACCTTCCCGCGGCATGACGCAGTCCCGGGCCTGGTGAAAGATGGCGCAACGGGTATGGCAGATTTTCCCGAGTTGCGATATTACCAGTTTTGCATCGCCGATGCTGATGTGTCTACCAACCTCAAGAACGATGAGGTTCAGTCCTTCGGTGGTGATGTTTTCGGCAAAGTTACCGGCAACCACATCAAGCCCTTTTGCCCGCATGGTCTCTATGCTTTCCTGGGCAAGAAAGCTCACCTGCCGGTGCCATTTGCCTCCATGCGCATCATTTTCCAGGCCGAACTCGGCGATAAGATTGGTTGTAGTAATATTATTCTTGCGCGTTCCTTTGCGGTCGCTGATGGAGATAGCCTTGATTATGTTCACTGGCGAGCCTCTTTTTGCCACAGGTGGATCTTCCCATTTGAGCCGGGATTGATACATGTGCCGTTTTTCTATGTGTAGGTGAGGTACCACAAAGTACCTGTCTATGAAAATATCGTCAAAATCAGTTTTGTCAAAGCAAATTACTTGTGGCGGAATATTGAATTTGCGAGTGATAATGAAAGACTTGCATCGGCAGGCATGATATGAGAAAATTAAAAGAAAGGGGCTAGGTCATCGTTCCGCAACCAAAATATCTGGCCGCGACAATTTTGCAGGCAGTTTTCGACAGAGAAAATATTGGCAAAAAATCAGGGCATTTTCGCTGCGAATTTAAACCAATAAGAAAGGGGGAGAAAAAATATGAGTATCATGAAAGAGATAACAAAAGTCGTAACACCGGTTGATTTTTCCGATAATTCCAGGTTGATAGCCGAATCAGCGGCATATATTGCCGGCAAATTCGGGGCATCAATGTATCTGGTGTTTGTTGTACAAAATTTTGATGACTATTCCGGCTTTTTTGTGCCGCAGATGTCTCTACCCTCGCTTGAAGGCGAACTGGTCGAGAGTGCGGAGGTGAAAATGGCCTCATTCTGCGGGGAAATGGTCGAATTCTGCGAAGCGGCCGGAGTAAAGGAGCTGAGTTACAAGGTCTTTATGGGTGATGTCCCTGAGAAGATCGTTGAATACAGTGCTGAAATTAAAGCTGATCTTATCATCATGGGCACGCACGGATATAAGGGTTTGGAGAAGATCATGTTCGGCAGCGTCGCCGACAAGCTGGTGCGATCAGCCTCCTGCCCGGTCTTGACTATAAATCCTTATACCTGCTGTAAATAGCCGGAGGCGGGGCAAACTGCTGTCGGCGAATTATCCGATCACTGCCAGCAGGCCGCTGTTCCCCGAGTTTTGGGCGTTCGAGGTTTTCCCAATAAGTGTTGAACAGGGAAGGCCTCGAAGGAGATAGAAGTTGATTGGAATCCTGCCGAACTGCTCCACCGGAAAATCGGCAGAAAGCAGTTTTTTCCAGCCATCGGCGAGTTCGAAATGGTGCTCCTCCATTGCCGTTTGGCTGATCAGCGTCGCAAATGTCTCCCCTATGGCAGTGAGGAAGGGCGAATTTTTTGTGGTAAATTCATGTACGGCAGTACCCGCTTGCTCATTATTCCAGCCAACCAAGGCCGGCAGTTCGAGGCTTGCAACCAGTGGTGCCTGCTGTCCGGTCTTCTGTAGATACATTTCCAGCAGGATGTCGCCGCTGTCTATGCCGTTGGCAAGAAAAATTTGGCATTCCTCCATCTCCCCGGCCAGAAAAAGGGTTCTCCATGCCTTAAATCTTTTTTTAATATTGCTGGCAGAGTTTACGCGGAGTGAGCCTTCCAACCGGGTAAGTTCGGCAAAAGGGTTTTCTTCCTCCTCCTCTTTGTCGTCATCTCCCTGCAGTTCTTTGAACAGCACTTTTTCCTCATCCTCAAGTTCAGCCAGGTTCAGCGAGATCTCCTCTTCATCCTGATCGAGGAGCTCGCCTATCGCCAGAACCAGCCGTGCCTGCCAGAGTTTTTCCAATGTCTCCCGCTCTCGTGCCTGGGGCGGAAGTTCCTGGGTACCATGCAGAGAGCGGACGATCGACCTTTCGGACTCTTCCGCCTGGTTGGGAACTCCGGTCATGGTAGCCAAGGTCAGGGAACTCAGCCGGGCTGCGTAATCATCTGTGCCGGATTTGATGTCGGCGACCAAGCGTTGGAAGCGATTTCGCTCCTCGCCAAGCGGGCAGGGAGTATGTACTTGACAGAACCCCGATTTAATGAAACTATCCGGACATTCTTTGCCGTCTTCCACCGGGGAAAGAAGATGGATATTTTGAAACAACAGGAAAATCGGATACAGGCGTGGCGAGTGGATGGCCGTTGCCGGAAAATACAGAGTATTAAGTGAGTTCATATGGGAAGTCTTCAAGGAAAAGTTTCATTATATCTTTCGGCCGCACTGTACCTGCTCTTTAACCTGCGTCTGGGAGCCGATATTATGGCAACACTTGGTGCGACGCTGTGGCAGATTGTGCAGTATGCACCGTATATTGCCGGCATCGCCTACGTCATTATCGCCCTGCTCCAGTATATGGCGGAGGGGGAGAAGATCCCCTGGGATCGACGACTGCGGCTGTTTTTTGCCGTCGGTATCCTTGCCGGACTCTTCCTCGGCATTTACGAATATGCCGGTACCGGAGCAGGAAATCAATAATAACGGGACTTACCTGCCCTGTAAACGATAGAAACGGTGCAGTGCTGATTTTGGAGCCGTTACGGATCTATTTGGGCATTTTTTTAAATTGCGTTCCGGCATCTTTAAACGTAAGCTTGGACATGATTATGCCTAAAATGAGCATTGGCATGGCCAAGGGAGATTTGGTTACTCAAGCCTAACGTTAAAATCCCCTGTTCCGCTATTTTCACTCTGGATATTATCCAGACGCAGGGTGATCTTGACGAACGAACTCAATGCATTATGAAGCCGGTAAAACCTCTTGAGCTGTAGCGGAAAGTGAGAGAAATGCTTGATGGTGCGCAGCAATATTCTAATGATCACTCCAGGGAGAGTCACCGATGAAAATTCAAACAGGTTGTGGATTCAGCAAAAATCTCGGCGATGCCTTCGCGGCCGGCAGTGAAGCTGCAACCGCAGCGTTGGCAGGTCTCGCGGGTGCAACCCCGGCGCTCATCATTGTCTTCACGACGCCTCGCTATGATCTCCCCGCACTCATTAAAGGTATTCGTTCCATTACCGGGACCACCCCCCTGGTAGGTGCTACCGGTTCCGGACAGATTGTGCAAGGACAGCATATGGGCTTCGGCGGGGGTGTGAGTGTCCTCGCCTTAACCGCAGGGCCATACCGCTTTGGTTTGGCCTCGGCCGCCGGCATTAAAGGCAACCTTGATCAAGTTGGCCAAACCATCGCCAGGACCAGCAGAGCTGAGGCTGGCGCCAGTACGCACGCGGCGATACTCTTACTTGTCGATTGTCTTGCCGGGGATCTTCAGCAGGTAGTACAGGG
>JBBQVT010000042.1:0-27012 GCA_038211245.1 Desulfobulbales bacterium
AATATATTCGGCATGATAAGTAAATAAGAATAGAAGGTTGATTTAGGAAAAAATCACAATTTTCGAAAATCTTCGTTTTGTAAAAAAAAGATATGTGACCGATATTACGTTATTATTTATTTTTCGTTCGAACACTAACTATAAAAGCAAAATACGTACCAGATCCACTGCTTTCGTTGTGTCGTACCAAAAACGTTCAAAAATCCAGTGGACTTTTTGCCTCTTTCGCGGTTTTACTCGGTATGCAGCGGAACAAAGACGGGGTCGAGTCTTTGCTTGACTCATCTCATATGTGAAATGCCCCTCAATGTCCATTTTTCCAAAGTCCACATATTTCCAAAACATCCTAAGTTAACGGACAGATAACAGGTAGAAAATATTTCCAAAAACTATCGGTTGGCCAAGCAAAACAAGAGCGTCTGGCATCCTTCAAGGTACCGCAGGAGGTAAGCAGCCAGTGTCGCAATTGTTAGAGATTGAAAAATCCATAAGGTTGTTTTCCGAGACGGCTGCTGATGGTGGGCCAAATAAACTATTTTGCCCGAACATACAGCACCTTCTGGCTCGACTCCGATGCCTGCCGTTCTTCGGTCAGAAAGAGATCAGTCCTTGCCCTGACTAGGTCCGAGAGTTTCTTATAGCCGTAAAGCCTGGCGTCAAAGTCGGGTTGCAGCTTGGTCAGATAACTGCCGAAGGTACCAAGCTGCGCCCACCCGGCGTCATCGGTTGATTGTTCCAGGGCGGACAGAACGAATTTTTTCGGAAAGGCCAGGTTGGTCGGCCCTGTTGTCTCGGCGGAGGCCTTGCTTGGCACGGGCTTTTGCTCGCCTTCATCTTTGCCCGGCTGCCCGGCAGGCTCTGCATGATGGCTGGGACGCAGGACTTCGGTAAAGACAAACTTGTGGCAGGCATTCCGGAACGCCTCGGGGGTTTTCTTTTCACCAAAGCCAAGAACCGTCAACCCCTCCTCCCGTAAGCGCATGGCAAGACCGGTGAAATCGCTGTCGCTGGTTATCAGGCAGAAACCGTCAAATTTCCGGGTGTAGAGTAAATCCATGGCATCGATAATCAGCGTACTGTCCGTGGCGTTCTTGCCGGTTGTGTAAGCAAACTGCTGCACCGGTTTGATGGCGTATCGCTGCAGCACTTTTTTCCATGAGGCACTGGTTGGTGCAGTGAAATCGCCATAAATGCGCCGCACGGTGGCCTCGCCAAATCTCGCTATCTCGGCCAGGAGACCCTCAATAACTGCCGCTTGCGCGTTGTCGGCGTCGATGAGAACTGCCAAGCGAAGGGTCGGTTCTTCCGATTCGATTTTTGCTACCAGCCGCGGGGATACCATGATGTCTCCGATTTTTAACGTTAAGTTCGTTGGATGGGGACGAAAAGTTTGCCTTGTATTGGTTCCTTTTTTTCGATAGGTTGTCAAGAAATATTTCCCGTCGATGCGGTATGCGTACCACGCCAAGTCAGGAAAGGCGCACGGGATAAGAATGGCGCCTGAGGGGCCACCGAGTGTGCATTATCTTCTTTTTTCACAAAGCAAAAGAAGGTACAATGGAAGTAGTCGCCAAAGGCAACCATCGTCTTGATAAACCAGTTTGATCGTCTTGATAAACCAGTTTACAAGCCAACACAATACCCCAAGGAGTTATCATGCCTTACGTCAATATCCGGGTTGCCGGAACCCTCACCAAGGAACAAAAACAGAAGATCAGCAAGGGCGTTACCGAGGTCATCTGCAAGGAGGCCAACAAGCCGCCGGAAGCCGTGCTGATCTTTATCGACGAGGTTCCGCACGAGAATATCGCCAAGGCCGGCAAGCTCATGGAACCGCCGAAATAGGCAGACAAAACCTGCTTGATACGGCACCGGCGGAGGATTTTTCCGGTGTCGTTTTTTACCCAGTTACGGCAGCATCGCCAGATATTCGGCTTCTGTGACGATCCGCACCCCGAGATGCTCAGCCTGGGTCAGCTTGCTGGCACCGACCTTTTCGCCGCAAACCAGGAGGTCGGTCTTGCCGGTGATGCTCTCGCCGATCTTGGCCCCAAGGGCCTTGGCCTGCTTTTTCATATCGTCCCGGCTGCCGGTTTGCATTGCCCCGGTAAAAACGACCAGTTTGCCTGACAGAGGTCCCTCGCCGGGCAGCTCGCCCGCCGTTTTTACCGGGGTGGCAATGAGATTAAAACCCAGGCCGTACAGGGCATCGAACAGCGCCGCCGTTGCCTTCATTCCGGCCAGCATCTCTTCGGCGGTTTTTTCGCTGAAGCCCTTGATGGCAATGATCTCCTCCCGGGTGAGCGCAAACACCCGTTGCAGTGGATGGGCGGCCAGCAGTTTTTCACAGTTGCCCATGCCCATCCGGTACATGCCGAAGGCGGCGAGGAAGCGCCAGTCCTCAATCGGCAGCAACAGGCTGCGTTGCAGCTGGGTCACCATATTCTCAGCCTGTTTCGGCCCGAAGCCGAGGCCGACAAAGTCCTCTTGCCCGAGTCCATAGATTATCGGAATCGTGGCCTTGCAGCCATCGAAGATCTTCCGTACCGACGACGGGCCGAAGCCGTCGATATTCCCAAGGACCTTGAAAAAATGTTCAATGGCATGGGTGATCTGCGCCGGGCAGTTCATATTGTTGATGCACAGGAGAAAATCACTTTCCCAGACCAGCGGCGAGCCGCAGCTGGGGCAGGCGCTCGGCAGCTCCGGCGTAACCGGGGTCAACACCTCTTCAATCTTCGGGATCACCTCGCCGCTGCGTGACAGCCGGATGATCGCCCCCGGCCCCACTCCCTTTTCCCGCACCATATTATAGTGGTGCGCCGTCGCCCGCTGGATCAGGGCACCGCTCAACCGCGTCGGTTCAACCTCGGCCACCGGATTGACCCGGCCGGAGCGGGAGGTCTGGGGAATGACCCGCAATACCTTCACCTCGGCGGTTTCGGTGTTTTTCTTATAGGCAATCTGCCAGCGATGATGGTGTCTGGTCGCCCCGAGATAGTCGCGCAGAATGGCATCGGAAATCTCCAAAACGATGCCGTCGACATCAAAATCGACCTCCTGCCACAAACGATCGACAATACCCTCAAAACCTGCGGCCAGCGCCGCCCACGGCCCCTGCCAGCAGGGCAGCATATTGAAGGGAAAGAAGACTGCATGGCCGGAACGTATTGCCTCTTCCGCCGGACCTTCAAGTTCCTTTTCTTTTATGAGGCTGGCCTGGAAGTTTCGCGAGTTATCAAAGATTGTTGCTAGATGGTCGCGAAAATAGCTGCGGCTGACGACGACTTCCCCGGCCCCAAGTCCCCGCCGCCCGCCTGCTGCCACCTGTAGACCGCGCTCAAAGACCCGGGTGATGTCCGTGCCTCTCCTGCCGTCGCCGCGGGTGTAAAGGGTTTGCCCGTCATCGTAGGCGGCATAGCCGTCAAGCTTCGGCATAACCTTGAAAACCAGGCCGGCAAAGTCGCGGCCGCACTCCGCGGCGGCCTTCTCGATCCGTTTGGCCCAGTTGACGATGGCGGCAAAGCCATAGGCCTTTTCGGTGGAGAGCATACGCACCGGCAGCTCGACGGTCTTGGCTTCAATCAGTACCTCCGGCTCGACTGTATGCAGGAAGGGATGGTCGGGATGGCGTTTTTTGAGCTCGGCCAGAAAAGTAAAATCATACAGGGCGTCGGCAATAAGCTCTTCTCCGCCCCGGTACAGCAGGTTGGCGAGCTGCAAAAATTCCTCAAGCTGTGGGTCGGACAAAGACCTCGCCGCAATCTCGCCGCCGCCGATGACCACCACTTCTTCCTCCGACAAGGTCGTCAAAGTGAATTGCCCCTCCGCCAAAATCGCCCTCTGACCATCGCTTAAACCGACACTCTTTCCCATCGCTTTTTTATCCCTTCTCATGTACATATTTCTGTCAAACACTGCCAAAACCTACCACCAAGGTAGGTTGTAATACTTTTTCCCTAAGTCGACAAGCCGAGGAATTCATGATGCAAACAATTGATCTGCGCAGCGATACAGTCACCAAACCCTCCGAAGCCATGCGCCGTGCCATGGCCGGCGCCGAAGTCGGCGACGATGTGTACCGCGACGACCCAACGGTCAACCGGCTGGAAAGCTTTGCCGCCGAATTCCTCGGCTTTGAAGCGACGATTTTTACCGCCAGCGGCACCCAGGCCAACCTCATCAGTATCCTGTCGCACTGCGGCCGGGGCGACGAGTATATCGTCGGGCAAACGGCGCACACCTATAGATACGAAGGCGGCGGTGCCGCCGTGTTGGGCAGCGTCCAGCCGCAGCCCATCGAATTCGAGGCGGACTCGACCCTGTCTCTTGCCAAGGTTCTGGAAAAAATCAAACCGGACGACATCCACTTCGCCAGAACCCGCCTCCTCTGCCTGGAAAACACCCAGAACGGCAAGGCCCTGCCGCTCGCTTACCTGGCCGAGGCTGCCGCCTTTGCCAAGAGCAAGAACCTTCGACTGCACCTCGACGGGGCAAGGCTTATGAACGCCACCGTCAAGCAGGGGGTGGCAGTTCGGGAAATCACCCGCCATTTCCACTCGGTTTCACTGTGTCTCTCTAAAGGGCTGGGGGCACCGGTCGGCTCGCTGCTGGCTGGTGACCGGGCCTTTATTGAGGAGGCCAGGAAGTGGCGAAAGATGACCGGCGGCGGCATGCGCCAGGCTGGCATTCTCGCCGCCGCCGGGCTGTACGCCCTGGAAAATAATATTGAACGACTGGCGCAGGACCACCAGCATGCGGAAATTCTGGCCCGGGGCTTATCGCAGTTTGCCGATGTAACGGTTGATAGAAATCCCACCCAGACGAACATGGTGTTCTTCAGCGCCGGGGCGGAAACCACGCAGGCACTGGCCGATTTTCTCGGCCGGCGGCAGATCCTCATCAGCCCCGGGAAAACCACCAGGCTGGTCACCCATCTGGATATCAGCCGTGAAGATGTCAGTACCATCCTCGATGCCTTCGCTCAGTTTTTTGCAGCACGCCGAAGCTGAACAGGGTCCGCTCAGACGGAACTGACGGCACAAACCGAAGCGACGCCATCCTGGTCGAGAAGGTCGAAAAAACTCTCCACCACGTCGACCGTCCAGGTCTGCTTTTTGGTGCACGGATCGCAGGTCCACAGCCAGTGGATGGTGCTGTCGAAAAGAGGCCAGGTCGAACAGGCCACCCCGTGCAATGGCGGTTTGAGCACGGTTGCGACCTCGGCGACGGTGGGCAATCGCCAGGTGTCCCTACCCTGCCAGCGGCTGCTGTTGAGGTACGCGACATATTCCCCGGCCTGCTGCCAGTCGAGGGTAAACCCGGCGCCATAGCGCTGCCAATGCAGATCGTTGTTCCGCTCATGGGCCACAAGCGGGCCGACGGCGGCAAAATCCTGCAAGGCATAGACCAAGGGCCGGAACAACTCATCCAGTCCAAGGGTGGCCCGAATATCCTTCCACATCACCCGTGCCGGTTCCCGGCGCACGCTCTGCCGCACCGAGGCAGGTGCCGGCTGCCAACCGCAGGGAACATTCTTTTCGTTCAGCGGCAGGGTCTGCAAGGCCAGGCGCATCTCCTGGGCCGTCTGAAACCGGTCCTCCGGTTTCCTGGCAAGAGTGCGCCCAATCCACGCATCCCACAATGGCCCGACCTCGGGATTCATGGCGCTGGCCGGCGGCGCCTCGCCCTGATGATGGTCAAAGAGACGGCCGGTCAGCATGCGCAGCCCCATGATCCCGAGGCTGAAGAGGTCGGCCCGGCCATCCACCCGCTGCGGCTCCCTTTCCTGCTCGGGCGCGGCATAGAAGGGGGAACCGATCTGCATGCCCGGCACCGTCGTACTCTCCTCGCCCCGCACCCGCGACAGGCCGAAATCGATGATCTTCACCCGGTCGTCGCTGGTCAACATGAGATTATAGGGTTTGATATCGCGGTGGATAATCCCGGCAAAATGCAGCCGTTCAAGGCCTTTTAAGGCCTGAATCAGGTAGATTTGGGTCTTGGCGGCAGAAATGATCCGCGACGGCGCCTCGACCCGGTACGATTCGCCGATAAAGGCGCCGAGGGAATGGGCGAAATATTCAAGCACGATAAAAGGCCGGCCCTCGTGCGCATCACAGTCGAGCACCTTGGCCACGTGGTCGTGGGTAAGGGCGCCCATGATCTTTGCCTCGGCGACGAAGAGCTCTCGCAGCCGCTCCTCGCCGACCAATTCGGCGAATATTTCGTTACGCGGCTGCAGGATCTTCAGTGCCACCAAGCGACCGGTGACCGGCGCGCGGGCTTTATACACCATGCTCATGCCGCCGCGACCGAGGCGACCGACCACCTCGTATCTGCCGATTTTTTTCATATTTTACCCAAGACGTGTGGCGTAGGTTTCGGGAAATCCTCTTTCCCTGATTTTCTGCATAGTAGTTGGGTAATCATAGGCGATAAACAGCACCTCAAGGGTAGCCGCAACCGTGTCCCAGAGCAGGTACTTGGCGCGATTGTCGCCATCCCGTGGCTGACCGACACTGCCGGCATTGATGATATATTTTTGCCCCGGCTGCAGAGCCAGGCACTCCTCACCTAAGGGCCGGCGGACAATCGCTCCATGTTCCTGCCGGACAAGCTGCAGCTTGTGGGTATGGCCGAGAAAAAGGAGGGCAAAGGGGGCGGTGGCGAACAATGTCGCCAAGGTGTCATCGGATTGCCGGTTGAGATAGCGAAAGACGGAGAGCGGCGGAAAGCCATGGACGAAGTAGGCGGTGGCGAAGGCAAGATACTTCGGCAGGGTGTAGCAGTAGGTCAGATTGACCTCGGAGAGGAGGTTGGCGGTGGCGATATTGTTGTCAGCCGCCTGGAAATTCATCCAGCGCCGTGCCCGCAGGTCGAGGAGGGCAAATTCATGGTTGCCGAGGATCGATTCGTAGCCCTGGCGGCGTATTTGATCCACCACCTCCTCGGGGTCCGGCCCATAGCCGATATTGTCGCCGAGGCATACTACCCGGTCTACCCGCCGCCGCTGTATATCGGCACTGACCGCCTCAAGGGCTTCAAGGTTACCGTGAATATCCGAGACAACAGCAACTTTCATGCACGCCCTCACTCCCCCCTTTTTTCTTCCAGCTCGTCCCAGCGATGGTAGAGCCGTTCTACCTCCAGTCTGGCCTTTTCCAGATCGTGCCAACAATTGGCAAGCGTATCAGCAGCGGAGACAACGTCGGGCAACAGCATCATTTCTTCCAGTTCCGCTACCCGGCTTTCCCCGGCGGTGATTTTCTCCTCAATCCGCTCATATTCGCGCTGGTCGATGTAGGACAAGCGGCCTTTGTTCTTGGCCGGGACGGGGGCAGCTCCATTCCTGCCGGCACTTTTCTCCCGTAGCGTGTCTTTTTCCAGCGACTGCGGCAGATCGCTCAGCCACTGTTCGTAGTCGGCATAATAGGAGACGCCGGCACGGCCACCGAATCCGAGCAGCCGGTGACACACCCGATCAAGGAGAAAGCGGTCGTGGGTGACCAGGATCAAGGCCCCGGGGAAATCAATGAGACTCGTTTCCAAGACATCGAGGGAGGCAATGTCGAGATCGTTGGTCGGCTCGTCCAAGAGGAGAATGTCCGCCGGCCGACGCATCAGACCGGCGATGAGGATGCGCGCCTGTTCGCCGCCGGACAGCTGGCCGACCGGGGTTTCCAGCTGATCCGGACGAAAAAGGAATTTCTTGGCCCAGCTGGCAACATGCAGGGAGCGGCCGCAATACATTACTGCATCGCCTTCGGGGGCCAGGGCCCGGCGTAAGGTCACCGTCGGATCGATGGACTCACGGTTCTGGTCGAAGGTGACGATTTTGATATTATCGGCGGTTTTCAGGGTTCCTGAGTCCGGCAGCACCTGGCCATTGCCGGTCGCCCCGGCGATGATTTTCATGAGCGTTGATTTACCGCAACCGTTTCTCCCCAGGAGTCCTAGGCGGCTGCCGGGCGCCAGGATGATATCCAGGTTGGTGAAGAGGACTTGGTCGGCGTACGACTTGCTCAGCCCCACTGCTTCGAGCAGTTTTCTGGTCTTTCGCCCGGTGGCCTCGAAATCGATCTGGACGCTGGCGATCGAGCGGTTTCTCGCCTTCACATCGGCCAGCTCACCGGTAAGTTTGTGCGCCTCGTCGATGCGATATTTGGCTTTAGTGGCGCGGGCCTTCGGACCGCGCCGCAGCCACTCGATTTCCCGTTTGGCTTTGTTGGCCAAGCGCTCCTCTTCCTGCGTTTGTCCGGCGAGAAAAAGCTCGCGTTTTTCGAGAAACTGCGAATAGGAGCCCTGCACCTCAAGGGTTCCATCGGGATAAAGGGAGGAGAGTTCGATGATCCGGTTGCTGCAGTTTTCCAGGAAATGGCGATCATGGCTGACCAAAAGATAGGCGGAGGGGGCGGCGCCACCACCAAGCATTTTTTCCAGCCAGAGGATGCCTTCGATATCCAGATGGTTGGTCGGTTCATCCATAACCAGCACATCGGGAGCGACGAGAAGCGCCCGGCAGATCGACAAACGCTTGCGCCAGCCGCCGGAGAGGTTTTCAACCGGAGCATCGGCATCCGGAAATTCGGCCCGACTGAGCAGGGTGTGGACGCGGTTGTATTTCTCGGTTTCCTCAAGATCCTCGCCCATGATGGCCGTCAGCAGATTGGCTGTTACGCTCTTTTCCAGGTCGAAGATGTCTTCCTGGGCCAGATAACTGAGACGAACAAATTTTTGTCGAACCACCTGGCCGCTGTCAGCGTCCTCAAGTCCACAGATAATTTTCAGAAGAGTTGACTTGCCGGAACCATTGGGTCCGATGACGCCGATTTTCTCGCCGCTGTTGACCACCAAGTTGATATTTTTAAAGAGATTTTGAGCGCCGAAGGATTTGCCGAGGGCTTTGCAGGTTATCAGATTTGCCATGACTAAAAAGAAAAACTCCCAGACTATTCCTCCCGTAAGCACTTGAATACTCACGACGGATAAATTTTATATTCAGCAATTACAGTGCGTTGCTCAACCATGCGAGCACATGCCTGTGACGTTTTATTGTTGCTTAATTTAAATCTCCTGAGTATAAGCTATAAAAATTTTCGTGCGTTTTTGCCTTACGGTGACAAAATCATTGTATCATTGACTTCTATTCTCAGCATTTTTCCGGAGAAGGTATTGTCGGCAACAGCGATCCGGCAGATCCGCTTGCAAACAAGAAATTCATCATACTTTTTGTTTTCGCTCTTAACAACAGTTTTGGACTTGAATTATGGATGAACAGTTGCACATCATCATTGCCGGCAACCAGGGCAAGATCACACGCTTTCGATGGTCTCGCCGCAACCTGTGGTTCTGCCTCAGCTTCTCCACTGTTTTCTGCCTTTCTTTGACTATCACCAGCCTTTTCTCCTTTGCTCTTTTCACCGAAAACCGTACTATCTCCTCGCAGCTTGCCGAACTGCGCGAACAGCTTCGCACCAGCGCCGAACTCATCACCGAGAGCCAAAGGGACAGTGAGGCACAGCAACTCAAACTGAACTTGAAGGTTGCCAAACTCGAATTAAGCAGTGTCAAACAGGCAGTGGCCTTCAAGGCGGAGAAAGAAAACCTCCTCTCGACCGCCGTCAATGAACTGGCAGAACGAAGCGTACTTATTGAAAAAATGATCGACAGCATCGGCATTGAGTTGCCGGTGGAGGTTAAAGAAGGTAAAAGTAACAGCGGCGGCGTCTTTATCGCACAACCTCAAACGAACCGCGACGCCCTTCTTAATCGGGCCGACAAATACTTGAAAGCCATCCGTTTTCTGCCCTTTGGTCGACCGGTTGATGGGCCCATTACCTCCGAGTTCGGCAAACGCGTGGACCCGGTCAATGGCAAAGCCGCCTTTCATACCGGCATCGACTTTCGCAGCAAACCGGGAGAGAATATCTACGCCACCGCCGACGGCATGATTGACAAGGCGTTTTACAACGGCAGTTATGGCAATTATGTGCTCATAGACCACGACAATGGCTATGAAACGGCCTTTTGCCACCTCAATAAATTTCTGGTTCGCCCCGGGCAAAAGGTGCACCGTGGGCAACTCATCGGCTTCGTCGGAAATTCCGGGCGATCCACAGGCCCGCACCTGCATTACGAAGTCACCCTCGACGGGGAACCTATCGATCCTTATATGTTTATGAAAGTTGCCAGCGCGCCTGAAGCACCCGGCCCTACCTCGGAGAAACGCTAAAAATGGGAATGTTTACTAAAAGTGGAGTGGACCAGGAAATGCAGAAGGTTGACAGTGAAGTAATATCCTCGATCATCGACAAGACTATGATCATCACCGGGGGCATAACCTTCAAAGGAAAGGCCCGAATAGACGGCGTCATCAACGGTAATATCGAAGGAGAACACCTGGTTCTCAGCGAAACCGGACGCATCAACGGCGATATAACCGTCTCCTCTTTAAATTGTTACGGGACTATTGAGGGGAACATTAAAACCAGTATGCTGACGGCGCGAAAAAATTGCTCCATCAACGGCAAACTTGAGGCAAACAGTCTGACCGTAGAGTCAGGGGCAGGGATCCAGGGAGAAATCAAGGTGGTAATCGAGGGTCACCAAGCCAATGGATCATAAGAGTGACATTTCCTATGACTTTTCATCCTAAGGTAGTCAATCTCATAAAGTGCCCCCATTGCGGTAACGAAAAGGATTTCTTCGAAATTTCCGATGATGTCGTCACCACGACGCACTATGTGCAAAACCCCGACGGCAGCTTCACCATTGAAGAAAGAAGCTCACAGGCTTTGGGCGAAGTCAAACTCTTTTGCGGCGACTGCGAAGAGGATCTGACCTCTTTTCACCAACGGTTCTCGGAGATGATCTTTTGAAGGATCAACCCACCATTGTTCGTGACAACCAGACGCTTTTCGCCTCCTACCAACAACTCAAAAAAGACGACATCATCGTTGGTCGCCTCCGTCTGAAGCCGGGCGAGGAACACCTTCTGACCGACCTGCTGGCCAGGGGCATTTGCATGGTACCATCGGCAACCGCCCAATTGGCAAGTCGCTCCAAGGTCTTCCAGACGCGAATCTTCAGCAAATACTTGCCGCCGGACAGCCTGGCAATCTACGATGCCCAGACCCTGCTCCAGGTTTCTTCCCTCTATCTGCAACGCGGACACCATCGGGTGGTCCTCAAGCTGGACCGGAAAAATGGCGGCCTTGGCGTGCATATTTTCACCAGCATCGAAGATCTTTACAACCAGGTGAGTGTCGCGTCCTACCCCTTTCCTTTTATCATCCAACCCTTCCAATCCGAGTGCCGAGATATTCGGGTCATCATTATCGGTGACTACTGCGAAGCGTACGAAAGAAGCAATCCTTTCAACTTTCGCCAGAACCTGCACTGCGGCGGAGAGGCGAAACCTTACTCCCTATCAGATCGACAAATGACCTTTTGCCTTGAGGTAATGGAGCGTGGCGCTTTTCCCTATGCACACCTTGATCTCATGCTCACGCCGGATGATGGTATCCGCCTGTTGGAGATCAACCTCCGCGGCGGTCTGAGGGGTGCGAAAATATCGGGGCAGGAATACCAACAAAGAATTGCAGCTGTCCACCAGAAAACACTTGAGGCTTTGCATTTTGCCTCGGTTACCGGATAATTCCATTTCTAAATCAACAGCAACACTCATTTTCGGCGAGGCAGATCCCATAAAAAAATAAAAAAAAGGGGGAATGGCAAAAGCCATTCCCCCTTTTTTCAATTAAAAAAGCAGCTGAATATTAGACACAACCGGTGGGTTTCGGCAGGCCGGCCATTTTACAGGCTCCTTTGCCAGGTCCGGAGGGGAACAGCTCATAGATTCTTTTCAGCGGAAAGCCGGTGGTTTTAGAGAGGATACGAACCATCGGAGCAATTCCGTTTTTCTTGTAGTACTCTTGCAGGGCGTCGATTACTTTGACATGCTCGTCGGTCATTTCGGCGATACCTTCAACGCCTTTTACATAATCAACCCACTCCTGATTGAAATCATCACCTTTGAGCAGGAATCCATCTTCATCAACCTCGAAACTCTTACCATTGTGAACTAATGTTGGCATTGCAACCTCCTTGAAATATTATTTTATGGCTTACGCCGTTTTATAATTCAAAAACTGACTTGTCTTATTACTATAGGCAAATCGATTTGTCAAGCGATTGAAGAATCATTTATCAGTCAACTGAGAATCTTCCGTTTTGATTATTATTATAATAATATCATATATATATAAAATAATATCATGGCATTGCATATCTTTACCGGGTGTTCCCAAAGGCTCTGGCCAAGCCCAAATGACTATGGCTGAACAGCGTCCCATCTTAACGTTGTCCCAACCTGAATAAAAGGATTTTTCCTTGCAGTGTAGAAAAAGAAAGAGTAAATCGATGTGTTATCGAACCAGTGGCTTGCAATGCCAAGGGAGTGGTGGGGTTTTTCCCGCCCCCTCCCCGAAACATTCAAGGTTTTTGTCAACCCCAAACTCACATTAGATATATTCATGCTGCAGATACTCCGTAGAAAGGCACAATCTCCCTTCATCCAGGCAATCGTCGTCATCATCGCCCTGGTCTTCATCTTCTGGGGCGTCGGCACCAATATCGGGCAAAATAATCAGGCGGCGATTGCCGTCAATGGCGAGGAAATCTCCTTCCAACAGTTTCAGCAGGCCTACGACCGGGCATACCAACAACTCGGCAACCAATTCGGCGGCAACGTCCCGAAGGGGTTGGCAGAATCCTTCGGCCTCAAACAACAGGTCATTAATCAAATAATTCAAACCGCTCTTCTTCGACAAGGCGCCGCCGCCATGGGGATCATGGTGAGTGGTGACGAGATCCGCGCCCTTATCCAGATGATGCCGCAGTTCCAGGATCAAGGGGCCTTCAGCATTGAACGTTATAAGGCTATTCTCGCCGCCAATAAAATGGCCCCCACAAAATTTGAACAATCGATGCGCTTCGACCATCTGTCGGAAGCGGCTATGCGGCAAATCGGCAACTTTGGCACCGTCACCACGGATTATGAAATACAGGATATCTACAGTCAACTGAACGAAAAAATAGCGGTAAAATATGCCCGGATATCGCCCGTCAACTATGTCGACACAGTCACGGTCGATGATGCAGGCCTCTCAGCCTGGTTCGATACGGTCAAGGATAAGTATAAAACCGAGTCGCAGCTGCGGCTGAAATATTTAACCTTCACCTTTGCCGAGGTTGGCGGCAAGATGACCATCGACGCGCCGAAGATTGAAGAATTCTACAAAAACAATCTCACTACCTTCAAGCTTCCTGAGCAGCGTCATGCCCGTCATATCCTCTTGAAGGCAGGCGACAATGATTCCGAAGAAATCCATAAAACCAAAGCCGCCAAAGCCGCCCAGGTTCTGAAGCTTGCCAAAGACGGCGGTGCTTTCCCCGCCCTCGCCCGCCAATATTCCGAGGATTCTTCGAAAGCCGACGGCGGCGACCTCGGCTTTATCCAGGCCGGACAGATGGTTCCGGCCTTTGACGAAGCGGTCTTCACCATGCAGCCCGGAGCGATCAGTGACGTTGTCAAAACCCAGTTCGGCTACCATATAATTCAACTGGAGGAAATCAAACCGCCAACCACCCAAACCCTTGCCGAAGCAACCGCGCAAATTACCAGCTCCCTGCGGCGTAAAGAGGCTGAAAGCCTGGCCTTCCAGGTGGCCAACGATGCCTACGAAGGGATCATCAGTGCCGGCAGTCTTGGCAAATATAGCGAAGGCCATCCAGAGGTTGTCGTGCACCAAACTGAGTTTTTTGCCAAAAGCAATGCTCCCGCCGATCTGAAAAGCGACCCGCAATTTCTTGAGAAAACCTTCGGTCTCAATAAGGGAGAATTGAGTTCTCTGATCAAGGGTCAATCTGGATACCTGATTGTTTTTGCCGAAGATAAAAAAGAGCCGGAAATCCCTGAATTTGCTGCGGTTCGAACGACCCTTGAGAAAGACTTTCGGAAAATGAAATCCCAGGAACTGGCGGAAAGCGCGGCAAAAGATGTGCTGAGCAGTACAAAAGCCGGCAAAACCTTCGACAGCGCGGCCCGGGAAAAGGGCCTTACCGTTAAAGAATCCGGCCTGCTCGGCCAAAATAAAGTTGACGGCAAGAGTGACTTCCCGGCCGCCCTCCTGCCGACCGCTTTTCTGCTTTCTGCGTCCTCGCCCCTCCCGGAAGCACCGGGCCGAGCCGACGACGATTTTTACGTCTACACATTTTTAACTCGTGAGATTCCGAAGATACCTGAAAATTCCGACGAAATGAAATTATACCGCGACAATCTGCAGCGCTATAAACAACAACAGCTGATGGCCGCTTGGTTGCGTCACCTGGAGGTAGAAGCGAAGATCAGCAAACACCCGAAACTTTAATTTCCTGTATCGCTCTTTACGATTTTCCGCACCCCCTCGTGGGAGAGGCGGACCTTATATTCATCCTTGAGTTTTTGCGAAATCTCCCGATACGACCAGAGATCCTTGCGCATGTCGACAATCGCCTGGATTATCTGTTGCTGTCCTTCGTTCGGCACAAGATACCCTTCCGGATTGACATCCCAGCCAAAGGGTACCGGGCCGCCCAGATACTTTCCCACTTCCTTGCGGTGCTCTTTAGCCGTCCGAATCGCCTCGCCGAGTCCGTTGCTTTCGCTTACGGTCAGTGCTGCGAGCAGTTTCTCGACGACCGCTGCCAACCCCTCGGAGACCATGAGGCGGCGTTTTTCGGGCAGGCTGATATTGCCGCCGAGATCAATACAGTGGATGGCGATCTGTGCGCTTTTGAGGCTCCGCAGGAGGCGCTCGCCGTCGCCAGCCGAGCTGAGTACCCACTCCGTTTTCATAACGATAATTATATCGCCCGGACCACAACTCCGCAGCAGTTGGCCGCCGGCAGAACGATCCTTAAAGGGCCGTTTCAAAGGTGTGTTTTCCTCAATGCATATTTCCTCAAGCGGACGGCCAAGGCTGCGCCCGTATTCCTGCAAGGCGGCCCGCTGCACGCTCTCAGCTACCAAGTGGTGCCTGTCCTGAGCAAGAAAGATATAACCTAAAACCCCCATCACTCTGCCTCCGCCATGCAGATTTGCAAGATTGCCCTAAGCCCGATAGGTGGGATTTTTACCCTTGGGTTTCGATCCTTGCCAGCCACCTCCACCTGCCTCTTCGCCGAAAGCAGCAATGATTGGCTATTATAGCAAATGGATTGGCAACAATCCCGTGCTATGTGGCCAAAGCCACGCTTTGTCGCAAATACCGGACCGACCGCGCAACGATAAGGGCTTCAGCGCCTGGTGGAGAAAGTCGCGGATAACCCATGAACATGGGGGCTTAGGCACGAAGGTTGATGAATTTTCGCTCTATTTCGGCTTTTCCAATGGGAATTAATTGCAGTTTTTGGTTCTCATCCATGTCAGACAATGATATATTGCCTAGTTCTCTTTGGCCCCCCAACCCCGATACGCGTGACTTCTTTCAGTCTCCCCTAGAGGGGGACAAGTCCCTTCACGAAAAATTCTTCGCAAGAGACATGCAACTAATTTTTTTCAGGGACTAAAAAACTGAAAATCACTCCACAGAGTGGTTTTGTGTTCCGGATGACAAAAACTATCATGCAAAGCCCTATCAGTCTCCTTGATCAGTACTTTAAACTGTCGCCGTTTGAACAGGCACTCCTACAGTTTCTCTCTATTATTTATGAACCGGCACATACAACCCTTATCGTCAACTGCCTGCGCCAGCTGGATTTAAAAAATCCCCGCGGCAATAAGCCGACAGCCGCCAATCTTGCACACTATTTCAACAAATTTGAACAACTGGGACTTCTCACCAAAGAGAGTCAATGTCACGAAGAAATTGTTGAAACCCTCAGCAAAATAGCGCTGAAAGAAGGAACATATGCCTCCTATGCCAAGATAATTCAGGCCGAGGCACCAGTCACCTATTATTACGGCAAATGGACGACCAGATGCTGGCGCGGCATGCGGGAGATGCGCATCGGTATCTATACCCAACAGTTTGCACTGATCGATGACGCCAACGACTTCATAGACGCCCAATGTCGGGATCTCGCCGCCGATCCTCCACCGACCGTGCGGATAATGACCAGGCCCTTTGATCTGCCGTGGTTCCGTACTCTCTCGGCTTCTTTTCAATTCTACCTGCTCAGCAATGTCTTGCAGTATGGCCAGGAGACTCTTACCGATTACCCGCAAATCATCGATTTTCTTTCGTCCGAAGAAGAGTTCGCAGCCCTTACCTCCGACGAACAACTGCCCTTTAAAAGACTGCTGTTCAACGAGCTGTTGTTTCGCGGCAGACTGGAAGAAGCCGGCGCCCTCATCGCCGCCCACAGTGATTCCTTCAAGGGTACCGGGGCGCGCGGGGCCCTTCTTTTTCTCCAAGGTGACAGCCCGAGCGCTCTGACGGCATTCAATGAAGACCTGCATTTTCTCGCCACCTACAGCCAGGGAGAGAAAGTCGCATTCTTTGGTCCCCCGGGACTGTTTTATCTCCTCGCTGGCCTGCATGTGGCCGGCCGCCAGGAATATGCAGCGATCGCCAACAGCATCGGCGTTGCTTTGTCCCAGTTTCCCAAGGCCCGGGAAAACGATGCCTACAATTATCTCGCTGTGGTGATCAATTCGCACATCACCAAGGGTACCCTGAATGAACAGGTGCTCCTCCCCGAGAGAATGCAGCAAAACGTTCTCACCCTCATCTTTGCCGGCATCTGTCAATACTGGCTGAACAGCGCCATTGAAGCCGATGTCGAAGCGGAAATTGTTGCGTACTACCGTAAGGGATGCGGGAGCGAATATCACTTTTTCACCCTCATGCTCGGGGAAATTCTCTCAACCATCCATCACGACAACACCGACTATCTAGAGACGACCAGGACTTTACGTGAACAGACCGGAATCATTCCCCTTCTCCCTATTCTTGAACCGGAGGAGCCGTGGAAACGCACCCTGCAAGCTCTCATTGCAGCCACCACCCAGGAACAAGAACAACCGCGGCAGACGACCCGACTCATCTGGATGGTCGCCTTCGATGGCAAAAAAATCAGCGTCGCCCCGCGCGAGCAGAAAATGAATCCAGATGGCGATTGGAGCCGCGGCCGCCCTATCGCCCTAGCCAGGCTGTACCAAGCCGGTAAAATCAGTTTTCTCACCTCGCAGGATCGAAAAATCTGTGCGGCTATCAAAAAGATAGTTAACCCGGACAACCAGAACATCAACTTTGTTCTCGCCATCGACAAGGTTCTCCCGGCCATGATAGGGCACCCACACCTGTATCTGGCAGAATCACCAAACACCCCTGTTGAATTCGTGGCCGGTGAGCCGGAACTTTTGGTTGAGGAACGGGGCGAATTTCTGCATATCTGTTTTGCCCACCCCATCACCACCGATAACATCAATTTCCAGAAAGATACGCCCACCCGGGTCAAGATCATCAACATCAATGACAACCATCGCCGCATCGCTCAGATAACCGGAAAGGACGGCATTACCGTACCGAAGTCGGCAAGCGAGCAGGTGCTGACCGCCATCGGCAACATCTCCTCCTTCATGACCGTCCATTCGGCCATCGCCGCCGACAGCACCAGTCGGCGGTCAAGCAATATTACCTTTGTCGATGCCGATTCCACCATCTACATGCACCTCATACCCTACGGCACCGGATTTCGACTGGAAATGTTCGTCAAACCTTTTGTCGAGGGCGGCCACTATCTGAAACCCGGACAGGGTGTGGAAAACCTCATGGCCGAGGTCAACGGTAAACGTTTGCAGACCCGACGCAATCTCGCTCTGGAGGAGGAAAAGGCTCGCGATATCGAAGAACTTTGTCCGATACTCGATCTGGCCATGGACATGGAGCAGGAAAATGACCGGGAATGGCATCTCTCCGACCCCGATGACTGTCTGCAAACGCTCATGGAGCTGCAGGCCATCCGCGACAAGGTGGTGATCGAGTGGCCGGAAGGGGAAAAACTGACCATCAGCCAAAAGGTGTCCCTCGATAATCTCAACCTGAAAATCCGCACCAATCGCCAGAACTGGTTTGCCATGAGCGGCCACCTGGTCCTGGACCAGGGTCAGGTTATCGAACTGAAAGATCTGCTGATAAAACTTAAAAATTCACCCGGCCGCTTTATCGAAATCGGCGACGGGCAGTTTATCGCCTTGACCCAGGAGTTCCGGAAACGGTTGGAGGACATCAATCTGTATACCGATGGTGTCGGTGGCGAAGATGGAAGTGAGGTGCTGGTCCATCCGCTCGCCGCCCTGCAGCTGGAAAAACTTACCAATCAGGTGGCCACCGAAACCGACGCCGGATGGCAAAGTCAAATAGCGAGAATCCATGATTCCCAAAGTTTCAAGCCCGAAGTCCCCTCAACCCTGCAGGCCGAACTTCGGGTATATCAGCGGGAAGGCTATGAATGGTTGGCCCGCCTCGCCCGCTGGGGTGTCGGCGGCTGCCTGGCCGATGATATGGGTCTCGGCAAGACCCTGCAATCCCTGGCAATCATCCTCCAGTTAGCAGTCGATGGCCCGTCCCTGGTAGTGGCCCCCACCTCGGTGTCGACCAACTGGCAGTCGGAGGTGCACCGTTTCACTCCGACGATCAATGTCAAATTCTTTACCGGCAAGGATCGGGAAAAGAGTATCAAGGAACTGGGAAAGTTTGATCTGATGATCACCACCTATACCCTTCTGCAGCAAGAAAATGAGCTCCTTTCGTCGGTTAAGTGGCAGGCCATTATTCTTGATGAGGCGCAGGCGATTAAAAACGCCGCCACCAAACGGTCACAGGCGGCGATGTCGCTTACCGCGCAGTTCAAACTCATCACCACCGGCACACCGATTGAAAACCATCTTGGAGAACTTTGGAATCTCTTCCATTTTATCAACCCAGGACTACTCGGCAGCCTGGGCAGTTTCAATGAACGCTATGCCATTCCCATCGAACGCTACCAGGACAGAGAGGCCAGGCTGAAACTGAGAAAGCTTATCCGCCCCTTTATCCTGAGAAGAATAAAATCCCAGGTACTGGAAGAGCTGCCTTCCCGCACCGAAGTCACACTCGATGTCGAAATGAGTCCTGAGGAGGCCCATTTCTACGAGGCCCTGCGCCAGAATGCCATTGATATCCTGGAAAGCGGCAGGGAAAAGAAGGGCCGGCACCTGCAGATCCTCACGGAAATCATGCGTCTGCGCCAGGCCTGCTGCAACCCCCGCCTCATCGACCCGAACAGCTCAACCGGCAGCGCCAAGCTCAAGGTCTTCGCCTCGATTATTGAAGAACTTCTCGCCAGCCGGCATAAGGCCCTGGTGTTCAGTCAATTTATCGGCCATCTCAACTTCATCCGCGAATATCTGGACCAGCAGAAGATCAGCTACCAGTATCTCGACGGCAGCACCAGCGCCAAACAAAGGAAGATCAACGTCGACGCCTTCCAGGCGGGTCAGGGCGATCTCTTCCTGATCAGCCTCAAGGCCGGTGGACTCGGCCTCAATCTTACCGCCGCCGACTATGTTATCCATATGGATCCCTGGTGGAACCCAGCCATTGAAGACCAGGCCTCGGACCGGGCGCACCGCATAGGCCAGACCCGACCGGTGACCATCTACCGGCTGGTCTGCAAGGGGACTATCGAGGAAAAAATCGTCAAACTGCACCAGGAAAAGCGCGATCTCGCCGGCAGCCTTCTGGAAGGCAGCGATATAAGTGCGAAAATGAGTTCGGAAGATCTGCTTGATTTGATCCGCGGCAAGTGAATACGCGAAGAGGGCCGGGACAAAGCCGGATCGTCATTCGCGCAATTTGCTGAGAATCAAGGCATAGAAGGTATTGCCCTGCATGGCGAACAACCAGCCCAGATGTACCCGGCAATGGCGGCACAGGGCGACGCGCCAGATGTGTCCGGGAAACCAGGTGAATTCGACGGAAGGCCCGCCGACGACCAGGCACCCGGGGGCCTGATGAAAACAACCCAGCTCAAAAACGATTCCGGCCGGATTAAAAAAGGTATGGCTGTGGGAACCACTTACCTGGATCTTCTGGTCCTTCCCGGTCACTACGCCGCCGCAGGCACGGCAACAAATAGCCTCTATCGGTTTGACAGCCGACTCCTGTTGCTCCTTTCCGGCGGGCTGATGCTGTCGTCTGTCTTCACCATCGACCCGCAGAAAGACCAGATGGTTATTTGCCAACTCCATGGTAGTAGGCGACAATGGCTTCAATCATTGCCGGAATGGTGTGCTGTTCCGGCTGAACATCGACCTTAAGGCCGCTATCGGTAACGGTTTTGGCGGTGATTGGGCCGATGGCGGCAATCTTCACATCGGTCAGAAGTTTTTTCAATTCAGCCTGATTCTCCGCATCAAGCAAAGCGAGAAAATTACGAACGGTGGAGGAACTGGTAAAGGTGACCATATGAACGCCACCCTCCTCCAGTTCCGCCCGTAAAAACTCCTTATCGCCCTGCGCCGGACAGTTCTGGTACACCGGGACAACCGTCACCTGGGCGCCGGCCCCGCGCAAGGTCTCCGGCAGAATCTCCCGACCCTGCAAAGCACGGGGAATGAGGATATTCCGCCCTTCAACACCTTGATCAAGAAGGCTCTGAGCCAAGCCCTCGCCGGTAAAGACATTCGGGATAAGATCAGCATGCACCCCATATTTCAGGAGCAGGTCAGCGGTGCTCTTGCCGACCACGGCAATCTCCGGTCCTTTCAGCTGGCGAGCGTCCATGCCTTTACCGTACAACCGCTCAAAGAAATATTTTACCCCATTGAGTGAGGTAAAAAGAATCCAATGATATTCGTTTATCCGTTCCAATTCATCGTCCAGTGCTGCGTAGGAATCAACCGGCTGGATGTTTATCGTCGAGTATTCAAGGCAATTGGCACCGAACTCCTCGAGCCCCGCGACCAGATCACTGGCCTGTTCCCGGGTGCGGGTGACGATGATCTTTTTGCCGAACAGCGGCCGCTTCTCATACCAGTCAATTGTACTGCGCAGACTTACCACCTCACCGATAATTATCAGCGACGGCGGTTTGATACCGGCATCTATGACCACCTGGGCAATGGTCTCAAGGGTCCCGACCACCGACCGCTGTTCCGGGGTAGAGGCCCAGCGCACCACCGCCACCGGGGTCTTCGGATCACGACCGTATTTGATCATATTGGCGACGATAATCGGCAGATTCTTGATGCCCATATAGATGACCAGGGTGCCGACCCCGGTTGCCAGCTTCTCCCAATTAATACCTGAGTTTTCCTTGGTGGGATCCTCATGGCCGGTGAGAAATGCCACCGAAGCGGTGTAATCCCGATGTGTTATGGGAATCCCGGCATAGGTGGCGGCAGCTGTTGCCGAGGTTACCCCGGGCACCACCTCAAACGCTACGCCGGCGGCATGCAACCTCTGCACCTCCTCTCCGCCCCGTCCGAAAATAAAAGGATCACCGCCCTTGAGGCGAACCACCATCTTGCCGAGCTGGGCATGATCGACCAGCATCTGGTTGATCTCTTCCTGGGAATGACTATGCTGCACCCCACCCTTCTTGCCGACATAGATTAACTCGGCGGAAGCTGGGGCATGCTTCAGCAGCTTTTTGCCGGCCAGGTAGTCGTAAACGACAACCTCGGCTTTCTCCAGCAGATTCTTGCCGCGTACGGTAATCAGCCCGGGATCTCCCGGACCTGCACCAACCAGATACACCTTTCCAATTTTTTTCATTTGTGTTTTTATTTCCTAACGGCTCCTAAAGACAAAAAGGGCTTTCCCAGAGTGCGGGAAGGCCCTTTACCACCAAAATAAGGTGAAAATCAGCTACTCTCTCTCATGACGACTAATTAGAGCTGCTTCATGATAGCGTCGGTAACCTCTCCAATGGAGATAGAGCCATCAACGGAGATCACTTTCGGTCCATCGGTGTTTTTGAAGTAATTCACCGCCGCCATGGTGCCGGTCTTATCGTCGTAATAAATGCCATGGCGCTTGCTGATGGCATCGACATCCTGATCGTCGGCACGGGTCTTCAACTCGCCGCCACATACCCGGCAAACCAGTTTGCCGTCTTTTTCGACCGGCTTGATGGCGTCAAAGGCAATGTGGTTGGGATGATTATTGTCGTTAACACAGAGACGACGCCCCATGATACGTTCCTTGGCAATCTCACGGTCGAGAACAATCTCGATGACGTAATCAAGGGCCAATCCCTCTTTCTTTAAGGTTGCAGCCAGGGTAACCGCCTGCTCTTTTGAGCGCGGGAAGCCGTCGAGAATCCAGCCTTCTTTGCAATCGGCTTTCTGCAGGCGGGAAACCATCATCGGGATGGTGATATCGTCCGGCACCAGATCACCTTTATCAATAAAGGCTTTGGCTTTTTTGCCGAGCTCGGTGCCGCCGACGATATGCTCCCTGAAGATCGCCCCCGACTCAATATGTGGTATATTGTATTTCTTCTGGACGATACTGCCCTGCGTACCTTTACCGCTTCCGTTCGGCCCGAAAACCAAAATGTTTTTACCCATGATTGTCATCTCCTTTTAGATTCTTTCAACGTTAGACAACAGAATTTCACTTAAAGATCTGTGTACCTTTGCAATTACCAACTCCAATAAACCCACAAGAATCTTATCCCCGTAGGGGATGAAATTTCTTTAAGTTACCACTGCTCCAACGTAGGCAGGCCAATGACTGTATAAACGTAACAAGCCAAATACTATAGACCAAAACGTGTATTCGGGCCATAAAAATATCTCCGGTAAGATTTTGACATTCATCCTGAAAGCGGTTACCTTCAGGAGCATTGAAAAGGTGCCGTAACAGCGCACGAGATCCCCTCTGTGTCAATAATCAACCTTCACGTTTATCCTGAGAACCATGAAAGAAATACATGTTGGCATTATCGGCTTCGGTACCGTTGGCAAAGGGCTGGCATATGCTCTCTTCAATCAGAAGGAACGCCTGCTGCAAAAAACCGGAATATCCTTTACGCTCTCCGCCATAGCCGATATCGCTACCAAAACCCTGCCGGAAGAATTCGGCGGAGTCAAGCTGACGGGCAATGCCGCCGACATCCTCAGCGATCCGAACATCGATATCGTCGTCGAGCTGATCGGCGGCATGGAACCGGCCAAAAGCTTTATCATGAAGGCCATCGACAACGGCAAACATGTGGTCACTGCCAACAAAGCCCTGCTTTCCGTGCATGGCTGGGAGATCTTCCGAGCCGCCGCGGAAAAGAACGTCGAGGTCGGTTTTGAGGCGAGTGTCGGCGGTGGCATCCCGGTGATCAAGGCTCTGAAAGAGGGGCTGGTGGCCAATCGGATCAACTATATCGAGGGTATCATGAACGGTACCGCCAACTATATCCTGTCGCAGATGACCGATCACGACACGCCGTTTGCCGAGGTACTGCAGGAGGCGCAGCGTCTCGGCTATGCCGAAGCTGACCCGACCTACGATATCGAAGGGATCGATACCGCCCACAAACTGGCGATCCTCATGACCATCGCCTACGGCAAAAATGTCCAGCTGAGCGATATAACCGTCGAGGGCATTTCCAGCATTGAGCCGATTGATATCCGCTTCGCCAAGAAATTCGGTTTTCGCATCAAGCTGCTGGCGATCAGCCGCAACCACGGCGACAGTGTCGAGGCGAGAGTCCATCCGACCATGGTTCCGGAAAGCCATATGCTGGCGACCATCAACGGGGCCTACAACGGCATCCAGTTCCAGGGCGATACGGTCGGCGACGTACTTCTTTACGGTCAGGGTGCCGGCATGATGCCGACCGGCAGTGCCGTTGCCGCCGATGTCGTCGATATCGGCAGAAACATCGCCTGCGGTTGTATCAACCGGGTACCGGCCCTCGCCTTCCGGCCGGAACATATTGGTGCGCCGACCATTACCCCGATGAGCCATCTGATCTGTCCCTATTATATTCGGGTCACCGCCCTCGACCGACCGGGTGTCCTGTCAATGATCACCGGTATCTTCGGCAAACACGACATCTCCATCCAATCGATGATGCAGGATGGCCGCGATATCGAAGAGCCGGTGTTTATCGTCTTTCGGACACACATAGCCGAAGAAGATGCGGTGGTCAAGGCTATTGCCGAGATCGATGCCCTTGAAGTCTGCAGCGCACCCACCGTCAAGATTCGCATCCTTAATCCGGAATAAGGCCCGTCATGAAATATTTGATTCTCGTCGGCGACGGCATGGGTGATTACCCGCTCAACGAACTGGCCGGCCGGACACCTCTTGAGGCCGCCGCAACCCCAACCATCGACGAGCTGTGCAGAAAGGGTGAATTTTTCCTTACCCACACGGTTCCCGAAGGCTTTCCGCCGGGCAGCGATGTCGCCAATATGTCGCTTATGGGCTTCGATCCGGCGACCTATTATACCGGTCGCGCCCCTTTGGAGGCCGCCGCCATGGGCATTCATCTGGCCTCCGACGAAACCGCTTTCCGCTGCAATCTGGTGACCCTCGACCCCGGCGACGGTGGCCGGATGACCATGCGTGATTTCTGTGCCGGCCATATCAGCAACGCGGAGGCGCACATCCTGATTGCCGACCTGGAGGCTGGCTGCGCCACACCGACCTTCCACTTTAAACCCGGCGTCAGTTACCGCCACCTTGTGGTTTTCAAGGGGGCACACCCCGGTTTTGTCACCGTGCCACCGCATGATCATATTGAAAAAGACGTCACCGCCTACTGGGAGCGCTACCGCGCCGAGCCGGCATGGAAGGAGCTCCTCGATAAAACCGGCGCCGTTCTTGCCGGCCATCCGGTTAATCTGGCGCGGATACGGGCCGGGAAAAACCCCGCCACGCAGATCTGGCTGTGGGGCGAAGGCAAGATGCCCAGCGTCCCTACCCTGCCGGAACGCTTCGGCATCAGCGGCAGCATGATCAGTGCCGTCGATCTCCTAAAAGGCTTGGGTGTCGTCGGCGGCCTCTCGGTGGTCAACGTCCCCGGTGCCACCGGCTATATCGATACCAATTACCAAGGCAAGGCGCAGGCGGCATGTGACGCTCTGCGAAGCGGCGACTTCGTCTTCGTCCATCTGGAGGCCCCGGACGAAGCCGGCCACCTGGGATCGCTTGCCGACAAACTGACCGCCATTGAAGACTTCGACCGGCGCATCGTCCTGCCGATCATCGCCGACCTGCGGGCTCGCCATGAAGATTTCCGGGTCATTGTCACCATGGATCACTTTACCCCGCTGGCCCTGCGCACCCACGTTGCCGACCCTGTCCCCACCCTGCTCTACGATTCCCGGGAGTTGACCAAAGGCTCGGGTCTGCCTTTCTCGGAAAAAACCTGCCTTGCGCACGACGCGGTGGCCAACAACCGGATTGCTGTCGGCCATCAGCTTATAGAAAAACTGCTGCGCCATGGGTGAGGGAGCCATCTTCACCACCACGGCCAGGGTCCTCTACGGCGATACCGATGCCGGAGGGGTGGTTTATAACGCCAATTATCTCCGCTATTTCGAGATTGGCCGAACGGAACTGATGCGCCAGTGGGTATGCTCCTACCGGGACATCGAAAAACTCGGATTCGTACTGCCGGTCATTGAATGTTGGTCGCGTTTCAAGGCCCCGGCCTTCTACGACGACCTTCTCCTTATTGAAACCACGGTCGCCGAGGTCTCCAACCTGAAATGTCGATTTTCTTACCGGATCCTCCGCCGGGAAGAAGGCATTGCCCGACCGAAACTCCTGGTGAAGGGGTATACCGTGCACGCTGCCGTCACCCGAGAAGGCAGGCTAACCCGATTGCCGGAAGAAATTATCCGAAAATTAGCCGGGTTTGCCACCATCTCCAAGACCAACGATAATTTCCAGGAATAATCGTTGACATATAATTTATTGGGTGTATATTGATGGCTCCTTAACGCGGGGTGGAGCAGTCTGGTAGCTCGTCGGGCTCATAACCCGAAGGTCATAGGTTCAAATCCTGTCCCCGCTACCAAGTAAATTCAAGGGCTTACGAAGAATATTCGTAAGCCCTTTTTATTTTTCCCCCTTAGCCATATACCACTTGCCGCGGGTCGCGAAGTTTGAAACCGTCATTCGCGGGGAGCGGGTTACACTTGTTACCGGGGTGTTCGAGTTGGAAATTCTTTCCCTTTCTTCACTAGGTCGAGGAGCCACTCAGGATGTTCCGAGGCAAGAGTGAGGAGAACCCGTGCCGGTCCTTCTGGTTTTCGTCTACCCTGCTACCAATTCCGCAACGTTCCCACGCTAATCCCAACAAGAGTCGCAAATTTATTCTGAGAAAGGCCAAACCGTTCACGCAATAAACGGACTTCAGTTTCAGGGAACTGAAAAGTTCGGGATGGGGGCATGGTGCCTTTCGCGATCTCCGCACCTTGCTTCACGCTTTCCAATAATTCCTGAAATAATTCATCCTTCATGATATTCCTCCTCCACTATCTTTTTAAGCTGCTTGAGCTGGGTGTCCGTGAGATTTCCTTGTACATTCTTGGGATAGACAAACAGGAGCAGAATCCGACCTTGTGTAAACCAATAATAAATAACCCTCAGGCCTCCACACTTGCCTCGGCCCTCTGCTGACCATCTCAGTTTTCGGAGACCGCCACTTCCTGGTATCACCTTTCCAGCATCAGGACGTTCTCCCAGAGATGATTGAAACCGGCGGTATTCATCATCTGACAGAGCGGTGATCTGCTTGGTGAATATGGGGGGTTCGATAATGATCATACATGAGCATGTACGCCATTGACGTAGAAATGTCAATAATGGGATATTGCCCTAAAGGGTCTACTCCTGTCAGCATTGCCTTACTCGCGACATGGCACTGCTCTCTTCGCTGGCCTTCGGTCTATGGAGCACCTTCCTCAAACATAACCCGGTCGGGCGAGTCGCGATCTACAATTTCCTCGTGCCGGTATTCGGCGTC